>JBLHHD010000065.1:0-9680 GCA_047614605.1 Alteromonadaceae bacterium | reverse complement strand
GAAAGTCCAGCGTTCCGGCTGAAGCCAGTTGTCGGCGAGTCCACCAGCAAGTTCTAAATCCGGTCTCACCGTTACGGGTTACCCTAGTACCTATTGGACTTGGTGGTTTGGCTAACGATTAAGAATGATGTTTGTCAACGAAAAATCAAAAAAAAAAGCAACTGCTAGCTAAAGCAGCCCGTCTGAAGACGGGGGTTTTAACCACTTGTTCTGACGAATAAATACATTATTACTGAAGAGTCTTTTGGCAGCACCAACGGCTGGTAAGGTTTAACCCCACAAGTGACCCTGTTACTCTTGCCAATCGGCAAAGTGATCCACTAAATAATCGATGGCTAAACGTGCTCGCAACGGTAAAAATCGACGATTTTGATAAACAACCCAACTACTTGCACCTTTACTCCAAAATGACTCTAAAACACAGGTTAATGTGTTGCCTTCGATTGATGCCAAAAAGTTACTTTTAGGCATGTAAGCAATACCTAAACCGTTCTCGCACGCTTTAACTACTGCATTTGCGCTATTACTTCGCCATCTTCCACTCACTTTAATTCGGTGAACAACGTTGTTGTGCTCAAACACCCAATGATCATTATTTGAAATAATACAGCTGTGATCTTTTAACTCACTGGGCTGTTTTGGTACGCCCTGCTTTAATAAATAATCACGACTAGCGACAGCCATCATCGACCGATTAGTTAATTTGCGAGCAACCAATCCAGAGTCCTCTAACTTGCCGTAACGAATGGCAAAATCAATGCCATCTTCGACAAAATTAACCATACGACTGTTAAAATCCATATCGATTGTCAGCTCAGGATGCTGCTGAGCAAATGCCATTAAGGCGGGGGCAACAAATTGTTCAGCAAATGCCCCAGCCCCGCTGACTCTCAATGTGCCATTGAGTTGTAATTGTTGTTGAGTCAGTTGCTCATTGGCCTGTTGCAAGCCAATCACCAGGTCTTTACATTGCTGGTAATAGGCAGCACCAGAGTGAGTCAAACTAACCAAGCGGGTGGTACGCGCAAATAACGCGCAGCCCAGACGATCTTCAAGCCTCGATACCTGACGGCTAACATGACTGGTACTGCACCCTAATTGTTTAGCCGCCGCCGAAAAACCCTGCCTTTGGGCCACCGCAACAAACTCAATTACGCCTTCAAAACTGTCCATATCTCACTCTTCTATTGTTGCTATATAACAATAGTATTTTATAAATTGACGGTATTATCAACTCTATGGCGATATATTACAATAACCCCATCGTTAACTCATCAACCAGCCATTTAAAGAGAAAATTAAGATGAAAAAAGTGCTAATACCTGTAACCAATCATGCCACTCTAGGCGAAACCGACCAAGCCAACGGCACTTATGCACCTGAGTTGACCCATGTTGTAGCTGTCCTTACAGAAAATGGCATCGAATATGATATCGCTTCAATCAAAGGCGGCAAAGCCCCGCTTTATGGCACTGATATAGAAGGCGATGACGTCAATAACCGCGTATTAAATGATAACGAATTTCAAAACCGGATTAATAACACCATCTCGGTTACTCAACTGAATATTGACGACTACGACGCTGTTTTTTACCCTGGTGGTTTTGGCTTACTATCCGATTTGGCGACCAACGAAGACTTTGCCAAGCTCAGTGCAGCGCATTATGAAAACGACGGCATTTTAGCTGCCGTATGCCATGGCCCTGCCGGATTGTTACCTATTACACTGAGCTCTGGTGAAAAACTGCTGGCAAGCAAATCAGTTACTGCGTTCACCCGTGAAGAAGAAATTGATTTTGGCACCATTGATGCCATCCCCTTTTTACTTGAAGAATCATTGGCCCGAACAGCCGCTCGTTATAGCAAAGTAAACCCCTGGGGCGAGTTTGTTATCGAAGATGGCCGTGTCATTACCGGTCAAAATCCGACCAGTGCTCATGCAGTTGGTCAGGCGATTGTTAAGCAACTCACCGCATAACCGCAGGGTTTTGATAAGAGAAACTCCCAGTTTATTTACTGACGGGGCTTTACAGCAAAATGCTGTAAAGCTTCCTGCACTGCTACCAGTAATTGATTTTTAAAAGCTATAATCGCCAAACGATTTGGAGTATGATTAAATACCTATTTACGGGTATTATTTTGTACATCATTAAACTCTTTTGGATTAATATCTGCTCGTAGTACTCTTCTTATCATACGCCTGAGGATATCCGGTTTACTTAGTTGCAGCCCATCACGGTAACGTTTGGCGACAATGCTACGACCACCCTTGAAGTCATTTACCAGCGGTTGAACTTTTGACGAACGGATAAAAGCTCGCTATCAAGCGGCAGAAAAACCGAGTGAAGAATCATTTTTGGGTAAGTTACACCTTGATATATGTGTCCAATTGCGTTTTTTCACAAACTCGCGCTTCGCGTAATCTGTCGACGCCACGATGAATCCTATATTGGTAATTCGGCGTAAGGTGTGCTTGCACACCAACGCAACGATCTTTTAAAGTCATAACCTATGCACTTATGCACTTATGCACCTATGCACCTATGCACCTATGCAATTGATAAATCAACGAACCCAACGCTTCAATGCTCACCTCAATCAAGCCCACTCCATCAGCAACCACCAATGTCGCTTGATTACCATATAACTGGTCGGTTAACGGATAGCTGCCGTCGCTTAATTGCCACTGGCTTATCACCTTGTGTGGCACTACCAGTTTAAAACTATGAGTTTGTTGTTGGTCAAAGTTGCTTACGACGACCAACCTTTCATTAGCGGACCAACGAACAAACGAGAACAAACGAGAACACCCGCTCAGGGTAGCTGTAAGGCGCTGTAAGGTGATCGTCATGAATTAGTTGGTATTGACCAGTTAATGCTTCGCTAGTGGCTGTGAAGCTTAATAGGCGCTGATAAAAGTCTCGTAGCGACTTTTCGGCGGGAGTCGACAGGCCGCCGTCAAATTTACCGTGGTTCATCCAGCGTTGATGCGAAGGCACGCCGGTATAGTCAAAAATGCTGGTGCGACTCGGATCGCCAAAACCGGGGTCGTTTTCGCCCGCTTCACCTACGTCCTGAGCAAAATATAACAGGGTCGGCGAGGTGCTGATCGTGGCAGATACCACCATGGCGGGTTTGGCATTTTCGCCACTGCCAGCAAATTGTGGGCTGCTGATGCGTTGCTCGTCGTGGTTTTCTAAAAAGTGCAGCAGATGATGTTCAATATCGTGGCCTTGTTTGATCACCGCTAACAGCGCGTCCGGGTTCCGTTTGTTTTGGATCACTGCTTTTAAGGTGTCGTAAAAGTCGACCTTGTCATACAAATAATCCATTTTACCCAGCTTGATGTAATCGCGGTAAACGCTGGGATTGTAAACCTCAGCGAGTAAAAACGCCTCTGGATTGACGGTTTTAATCGCACTGTTCATATAGCTCCAAAACGCTACCGGCACCATTTCGGCCATATCATAACGAAAGCCGTCTACGCCTTTGTCGAGCCAATACAAGGCGATATCACGAAATTTACGCCATGATGCGGGTACTGATTTGTCAGCCCAAAAAGCAGCGTGTTGAGAATAGTCTTTGTTGGCGTAATCGCTAGGGAGTTCGGCAAAGTCGTGGCTACCATCTGGGCGTACACCAAAGTTGATTTTAACGGTTTCGTACCAGTCGTTACTGTCCGGCTGGGGTTTGCGACTGCCGTTACCCGTCCACTTGGCCGGGTTTTCGTTAAATTGACCATCACTTAATGGATGAGGTTGTCCGTTTAGTGGCTGATAGCCATTGGTTGGTTGTGGCACCTTAAACGGCTGTCCAGGCACATAATAAAAGTTGTTGTCGCGTCGATAAGCCACGCTGGTATCGTCGCTTGCACCAAAATCGTCAACACCTACGGGTTTGCTTATCGAATGATAACCTCGGGCGACATGATTGGGCACTATATCAATGATCACTTTCATCCCATGGCGGTGGGTGCGGGCGATTAAGTGTTCAAATTCGCTCAAACGGTTAGCCGGATTAATCGCTAAGTCAGGGTTAACGTTATAATAATCTTTAATCGCATAAGGCGAGCCTGCACGGCCTTTTACTACGTCTGGATCGTCATTGCTAATACCAATGGCGGTGTAGTCATTAATCAACGCATGATGCAGCACGCCGGTATACCAAATGTGACTAACGCCGAGGGTTTTAATATCTTTTAGTGCCGTGTCGGTAAAGTCGTTGAATTTGCCCACGCCGTTATCGCTGATGGTGCCCCAGGGTTTATTGGTGGTGTTTTGATTACCATACAGGCGAGTAAACACCTGATAAACCACTGGTTTGCCTTTCATCAAAATTGGCTTAGTAAGTGACGGAGCACAGGCAGATAAAGCCGCTACCAGCAATAAAGCGGGCAGCAGAGCAACTTTTGACATGAAGTGATCCTTAAGGGTTTGACGGCTGGTCTTCTTTGATCATAAACCAGGCAAGGGCAGAAATAGCCAGTGACACGGCGCTGATTTGAAACACTAATCCTTTGTCAGCCGCTTTGCTGATAAACAAACCGATGCCAAGACTTACCAATAACTGCGGCAGTACTACGGATAAGTTAAACAACCCCATATACATGCCCATTTTGGTTTGCTCAACCTTTTCGGACATAATCGCAAACGGCAAGCTTATTACCGCTGCCCAGCCGATGCCCAAAAAGGCCATCAAACCATACAATATATAGTGATTGGCACCAAACATCACCACCCCGGCGTAACCTACTGCCATAGTGCTCAAACAAATGGCATGGGTTTTAACCCGGCCAATTTTGTTGGCCAGTGGGGCTAACACCAAAGCCGGTAAGATTGCGGATACGGCACTTAACACTAAAAAGCTTATTGAGATGATTTTGCCTAACTCGTCGTTAGTCACCGATGGCATTTTGTCTTGCAGGTAAGCAAAGATAAAAACAAACATGGTTTGAATGCCAATCCAGCTAAATGAATGAGCCGCGAGGATTTTTTTAAACCCCACCATACCGGCTTGCGCTTTACTCAAGCCTGCTTCTTTGGCGGACAAGGTGTTAAACATCAATAAGGCAGTGATGATTAAAGCAATTATTTCGGCCCAGTAATGGTCGGTTTGAACACCGGATAACTGTAGCCCCACGGCATAAATATCATAAGCGATAAAACCCCACAAAGGCTGAATAACGTTGAGGATCTGCACGAAGCCATAATTGTCTTGCTGACTGTCGACACTCTTGTCATCATCATTGCTTAGGCTTTTCGGTTCAGTAATGAAAAAAGGCGGAATAACCGACAACAAAAATACCAGCCCCACCGAGAAATAAATCAAACTAATGTTACCCCACACGGCACCAATCGCATAAGCAAGTACGCCAAAAGTACCTGACACAGTTTGCATCCAGGTATAACCTTTGGTGCGTTTTTCGCCTTGTGGCGTAACATCAGCAATAATTGTGCGAGTTGGGTTAAAGCTGATATTAATCGACAAATCCAGGGTCAAAGCAATGGCAATAGCAATGCCGAGCAGACTTTCGATACCCATTGAGGTTGATACCACATCAATGTTGGGTAAGGCCAATAACATCATACTGGCGAGTACCCCGCCGATGAGAATAAACGGACGACGACGGCCATCCATAAACCAGACCTTATCACTGATAATGCCAATAAAAACCTGACCAATAATACCAGCAATAGGACCTGCGGCCCAAACCAGCCCAACCTGATGAATATCAAGGCCGTATTGAGTGGTTAAAATCCAGCTTAACGCCGAGATTTGTACGGACAGAGCAAAACCCATCGCCGTAGCTGGCAAGCTCAGCAGTAAATAAAAGCCGTTGCTGAGCTTTTGCTGCATTTTGTTCATTGGACGTATAGTGCGCTCAGTCGGGGTCTCGCTATTATTAAGCGCCCCGGAGGTATCGATATTTTGCATGATGATTGCTCTTATTTTTCTGGATGCCCGGTGATTAATGATGGGAGTTGTTTGGCGGGGTAGCGCTCGTCAACCCGCAATACCAGCACCCCGGCGATCACCATCGACAATCCGCCAATGACCAACGCATAAATAGGTTGCCCCGAGAATAATGTTTTGATTAAAAAGCCTAAAATACTGGCCGCCAAAATTTGTGGAATAACAATGAAAAAGTTAAAAATACCCATGTAAACGCCCATTTTATCAGAGGGCAAGGTATTGGATAACATCGCATAAGGTAAAGATAAAATAGATGCCCAGGCAAAACCCACCCCAACCATCGACAATAATAACCACTGAGGATCGCGGATCACCAAAAAGGATATCAGGCCCAAGCCACCGAGCAGTAAATTAATCAAATGAGCCACTTTGAGGTTGGTGTATTGTACCAGCTTTGGAATAACAATCGCTGCAAGCGCGGCAAAACCGTTATAAGCAGCAAACAAAATACCCACCCAATTAGCGCCATCGTTAAATGCCGCCGAACTGGTATCGGTGGCACCAAAATGAATTATTGATACCGCTGAGGTGGTATAAATCCACATCGCAAAAAGTGCAAACCACGAGAAAAACTGCACCACGGCCAGTTGTTTCATGGTGTCGGGCATATGAAATAAATCGTCGATGATTTGATAAAAACCACTGCGGGTTTGTTGGCTGGCTTGCAGTTTGGCGGTAATAAATTGAATCAGTGCAAAGACCACCGCGCCAATCGATAGAATATACAGTTGCTTGTCCAGCTCTTGAGCGTAAATAAACCAGCACATCAGGGAGCCTGCCACTAACCAGACCAGGGCACTGTTATTGTATTGCCCACTGCTGCGTTGGCTGGTTCGCGGTGTTGTAGCCGCTGCAAGGTTGTTTGTCTGTGATTTGGCTTGTTGCTCTGCCTTGTCGAAGGCGGCTAACTGTTCGGGGCTATATTCTTTGGTTGAATAGATTGTCCACATCACCGCTAAAAACAGCACCACACCACCAAAGTAAAAGGCATATTTAACCGTATCGGGGATTTGCCCAGCGGGCGCCACATTACTAACATCCATCCAATTGGCGAACATCCAGGGTAAGGCAGAAGCGACAACAGAGCCGATGCCAATAAAGAAGCTTTGCATGGCAAAACCGCTGGGACGTTGTTTTGGTGGCAGCATATCACCGACAAACGCTCTGAACGGTTCCATCGAAATATTGATTGATGCATCCATGATCCACAACATACCAGCGGCAATCCATAAGGTGGGTGAGTTGGGCATAACAAAAATAGCCAGCGTCGACAAGATGGCACCAATTAAAAAGAAAGGCCGACGTCGACCAAAAGAATTCCAGGTATTGTCACTGAGGTAACCAATAATCGGTTGAACGATAAGGCCAGTGAGCGGGGCAGCAATCCACAGGATAGGAATATCATCGATATCAGCACCGAGGGTTTGAAAAATTCGGCTGACATTGGCATTTTGCAGCGCAAAACCAAACTGGATCCCCAAAAAGCCGAAGCACATATTCCAGATTTGCCAAAAACTCAGCTGTGGTTTGGTGGTGTTATTTTTCATTTACTGCCTGCTTAATTCGATAGGCTATTGCCATTGGTCAAAATACTACCGCTTGTGCTTGGGCTCGAACAAGATGAATACGTATTCAGTCAGGTGAGGCGTTTGGCATATTCTATTAGTCGCGTAATAGGGTCGAGTTGTGTGTCTCTTATGGAATGGCCTCAAACGTACCTAAATAGACTGGTTGTGCGGGTTATACCGAGCGGTGCCGACGCTGGAAAATCACCTTCCGATAATAGACCCCATGTGAGAGTATTACCGGTAAAAAAATAAACAAAGCCTTTGTTTATCTGCCTTACATGATATTACCTAAATAGGGATTAGTTTTACCCGTAACATTACACGGCGATCACTTTTTTATCTTTACCCAAAAATAATTGCATCGTTTGCTTGAAAAACGAACAATTCTAGTAGTGGAACAGGTGTATTAGTTGCTATATTACGTTAATCTATGCCATGTCTGAAAACGGTGGTTGGCAAGGACGGGAACATGATCGTAAGGTGTGTGTTGGTCGTGACGAGAGTATAATGCAAATTTTTGTCCTAATATTTTTCGTCGGCACTTTAAAAAATACAGGTTAAGTCACTATTTTGGTTATTGATTAACCAATTGAATAATTGCAACACCATCTGGTGTAAAGCTGATTGATTTATCATGTGTTTTAAAGATACTATGTATGCCACGGAATTTAGTACAAGTGCCCAAGGGAAGTTAGGTCATCTGACCAACCGCTGAGGCAGAGTTCATATTAATCAACCGCCGTTTTGGTGAGCACTGATTAATTTTAAATATTAACAAGAAACTGATGAGTAAAAAATTCTATGAAAAAGTTGGCGAATGTAGCAAAACGTGGCTGTCCTGAGTGTAAAGGTAAAAAAGCCGGGGATTGTAAACAGTGTGAAGGCAAAACTTGGATGTTTGACTGGTATGAAAACGAAGGTGGAAGCTGGGAACACCTTCCGGGTAAAGCTAAGCGATAAACCCGCATTTGTTCAGGTCTTTAGTGGATAACATTAAAGACCTGAGTATCCCACCTCAACAACACAACGTATTTACCCCTCTACTGCCCTAAACCTAAACCCAAAGATAGTACCTAAAATAAATGCAATGCTGAGGGGCGACTTCACTGCATAGTTATTGTCCCACCATGCTGGCGGCTAGAAACGGTGTTTCCGCTGGGCCGACACATCGGTGGTTCGACATTTCAACAGGAACTAACTAGTGACGACGAATTCTCTAATACGAGCTTACATCGGTACACCAAAAGATCAGTAGTGTGGTGCGTAGGCGCACCAAAGCAACGGTCTTTGTTCTAGATCGCCATATGGTTAGAAAATAGACTCACCAGAGTGTCTAAAAATTGAGACTGTTCTGGTTTAATGATAAACAAAAAGTGAATTCGCAACAGAAGGTTTTGTGGTAGTGTCAACGATTTTTAGACATTGCCAAGGACGAGTCTAAAATGTCCGTAAACGGCGTTAAATCCTTTTGCTTTAGAATGACTAAAGCCAAAAGAATTTGCCTTGTTTACGACAATTTTAGTTCTCGCTGGTGAGCGATTTCTAACCATATGGCGCTCTGGGGGCTGGTGTTGGCTGGTGATTAAAGGGGTGCAGGCGCACCCTTTATAAGTATTTTATTGTAGGTGTAGTTGCTATTAGTCGCTAGCGGAGTCAGTTTGGGTGTCATCCGAGGTTTGTACTGCTAATTGGTTATTGATCAACTGCATCGAAAAGCGATCAAGGTTATCGCTGATCAACGAGTTGTTATTAAGGGTCTTGGCCGCAGCGAAATCTTGATAGGCACCTGAGGTATCATGATTAAAATGCTTGGCGATGGCTCTGTTGTTCAATGCCAGTGCTTTATATTTGTGTTTGATTATTGTCCGTCGCTTCACACTGTCAATGGCTGCGACGGCATTATCACAGGCTTCAATTGCTGCTGTCAGTTTGTTGATATGAACATTAGTCACGCAGCTAGACATGGCTGTTTCGTATAATTGAGTGGCAGACTGTTGCTTCGACTGCCCCAGACTCGCCAACTTATCAGCGCTGTCGGCATAATCTCCCTTAACGATGGACTTTGATGCAACAGCCCCTTTTATGACAAACAGCTTAAAGCTGTCCGGGCCAGATAAGTTATTCGCTAATGCCTGTGGG
>JBLHHD010000064.1:0-9709 GCA_047614605.1 Alteromonadaceae bacterium | reverse complement strand
GTATGGTTAAAGCTGAAAAGCCAGCTAAAGCTTAATCGCTTGAATGTTTGCTTCTAAAAACATTCGTGGCGCAGGCTTTGGCCTGCGCACACCTCACATCCATCAAATCCTCACTGAACAACCCGACATTGCCTGGCTCGAAATACTAGCTGATAATCACCTCAGCAGTGGTGGATTAGTCCACGCCCATTTACACGCTATTCGCGAACGTTATCCCGTTACCATGCATTGTGTGAGCATGTCATTAGGCTCTACCGATCCGCTGGATTGGGATTATCTGGCACAAATTAAACGGGTGGCCGATGAATTTGATATTAGCTGGGTTTCAGATCATATTTGTTTTACCTCGGCGGGCAACCAACACGCCCACGATCTGCTGCCTTTACCTTATACCGAAGAGGCGCTGAATAACTTGGTCGATAGAGTAAAACAGGTGCAGAACTTTTTGGGCAGACGATTGCTGATGGAAAACGCCACCAGTTATGTGCAGTTTAATCACAGTACTTTAAGCGAAATTGAATTTATCAATGCCTTGGTATCTGAGGCTGATTGTGACCTGCTGTTTGATGTTAATAATATCTATGTTAACCAGCAAAACCACGGCGGTGATGCACTTGAGTTAATCAACCAGTTACCACTAGATCGAATTAAAGAAATTCACCTGGCGGGTTTTGAAGATTGTGGTGACTTTTTACTGGATGCTCACAATAACCCGGTGTCAGACCCCGTTTGGCAGCTTTTTAAGCATTTACAGCAGCTTAAACCTGGCATTGCAACCCAAATAGAATGGGATAATCAATTGCCTAACTTATCGACCTTAATGGCTGAGGCTGACACAGCCCAGCAGATCATCGATGAGGCAGTCAATAATGAGTGAACTTTTTTTGGCCGAACTCTCACTGGCGGGGCTCTCACTAGCCGAACTGCAACAGGCATTTATGGCTGAACTGTCTGGTCAACCCAATGATGCATTTAGAGCCGTGGTTAAAGACAATCTGTTGGCCGGTAAAATGAATAAAGCGACACGCATTGATATTTATCATCGCAATCATATTGGTGCACGAGTCAGTGGACTGGGTAATGTTTATCCGGTGTGCCAGCAAATTCTTGGTGAAGACGCTTTTGCCCATCTAGCTGATGTTTATGTTGCCAGCTTTAACTCCAGTCACTGGGATTTGAATTACCATGGTGAGGATTTTGATCAGTTTTTGGCTGAAAAAATTCAGCAGATCGCCAGCCTGGATGCGTTATTTTACCTAGCCGATTTAGCCCGACTCGAATGGGCTTTTCATGTGTGTTATTTTGCCCCGGCCAATCAGCCTTGTAAGGTTGAATCGCAAGACCCAGATAAACTGCATTTTGTTGGCGATAGTAGTGTTAAATTGCTAAGCAGCGAATTGCCGATTTTTCAAATTTGGTATAACAACCGTCAAGATAAAGGTGATGAAGGTGTTGAAGATACACAAGCGGTATATTACCACCTGGTGTATCGCGAAGATCTTATCCCTCAGGTGTATAATCTGTCTGCTACTCAGTATGCGTTGATCACCGATTGTATTGCTGGTAAAACACTGGCCGAATTAGCTGAGCTTCATGGTGAAGCCGTAGCGCAGAATATTCCCACCTTTATCGAACAAAAATGGCTGATACTGGCTTCATAAACCGATTATTACTAGTTGTTGTCAATACACTAGTACCTTGGCTCACAAGTCCGTGCAACTTTGGCTATATTTTATTCATTTGGCTATAACGCCTCTCCACAAGGTTCTGAGGCATTTTTGCAAGGTAAGTAATTAACATTCAAAATTGCTCGGACTTATGAGCTGTAATACTAGAGCACCGAATGGTTAGATGGTGAGCAACTAGTGAGAACTGAAATGTTCTCAAAGCAGTTAAATTTACGGTGTTTTAGTCATTCTAAAGCAAGTCAATTTAACCGATATGTCGGATCACTTCTTTGAGGATATTTCAGACTTTCTGGTGAGTTAAAATCAAATCAATTGCCTCTTTAGGTGTACGATTAATACGCTATTTAAAACCCAGTGGCGATTGACAATGAAGCAACAAAAGAAAATCATCACAGCGACTTTATCGGGTTTGTTGGCTTTAGGTGTATTAACGGTGACTGGCGCAGCAATAACATGACTGAATTTGTAGTGCTGGTTAACGAACAAAATGAAGTGCTCGGACAAGCAGATAAAAGCACGGTGCATACAACCTTCGATAGTCAAAACCGCTTATTGCTGCAACAACGGGCTAAGCATAAAAAAAACTGGCCGATGGTTTGGTCAAACTCCTGCTGGGGCCATCCACTGCTAAACGAATCCACTATTGATGCCGCCAAACGTCGCTGCCTGTTTGAATTGGGTATTGAAGTTACTGATATTAAAGAAGTAGCCCCCTACCGTTATTGCTTTGAGCATAAAGGCGTGGTTGAAAACGAAATTTGTCTGGTGCTTGTGGGTCATTATGATGGTGCGGTGGTGATTAACCCTGATGAAGTAGAAGCGATTAAGTGGGTCCCATGGCAAGGTTGGTTGGCACTTACTATCGCTCATATCGAGGTTTTTTCGCCCTGGTGTATTGAAGAAACTCTTCTTTTGCGCTAAAGAGGGAAGAATAGCCATCCTTGGCTGAGGTAAAGGTTACATCTTAACTTCAAAATAGATCATTACATGGCGCTCGGCGATTTGATAATCAAAGGCGAAAGGGCCGGTTTTAACCAGACTGGCGGACTCGTCAAAGAGGTTTTTTGCTTCGATATGGAGACTAAAGTTCTCGTTAATCGCATAACTGCCTTTGGCATTAACGCTGATCCAGCTGTCCAGAGACCGAGGGCGGTGATCGTCAAGGTTATAATCTAGCGGCACATCAACACCTAATGGTAGCCAGCCTCCTGGATTACCTTTTTCGTTGTCTCGTCGCTCTACACCAGCGTGGTAATGCAGGGTTGATGACAGGGTAAAGTCATTCACATGCCAGGCCAGACCTGCGTTGATTTTAACATCAGGCTCCCACTTTAGATCATCGCCGTGTTCGGTAAACTCAGGCGTACCAGCCCCGTCAAAGGCGAGAATAGTTTCGTCGTCACGACTGACATATGAGGCATTGGCAAACCAGTTCCACGAGCCATAATTGCCAATTAACTCAAGCTCCAGACCCGAATTTTCAGTGGAATAGACGTTGGTGCTTAAATTAAAGTTGGCGGTGGAGTAGGCGATTTGATTATCAAACTTGGTGCTAAAGTAATTGGCTCTTAATACATGGTTTTCGTCGATAGTCCAATCAAGTACCAACTCTGAGGTAGTGATTAACTCAGGCTCTAACTCGCTGATATTCGATGCCAACGAAAAAGTATGAGCACCGCCCATTTCGGTAGGCGTGGGGGCTCTGAATGCCTTGCCCCACAAGCCTTTAAGCACCAGATTGTCGGTGACAGACCAAACCAATGCGACCCGAGGGCTCACTTTTGACCATTGTTTATCGTTTTTGGGCTGTCCCTCGGTAAACACTTCTTTATAATCTACCGCGAGTTTATCCCAGCGAATACCAAAGGTGGCCTCTACCGAATCCATCCAGTCACCAGTGGTCAACTGAGCATAAAAGGCGGTATTGATGATAGGCTCGTCGGCAATGAAATCAAGCCAAGGTCCCAGCGGTTGATTAACGTCCCCTTCAAAGGGCGCGAGAGTAACATCCACATCAATATTACTAAAATGCTCATTATCACCGGTATAACTAAAACGGTCGCCTTCAAAGCCGGCCAAAACCGTGGCTTTGTCGCCCAGCAGCCAGGTGAACTGTGCGCGAACAAAAACGTCTGAGGCATCGGTATCCAAAAACTCCCACATGCCCGAGGGGTAAAATCCGGCAAACGCCTGATTAGGGTAATAACGCTGGTTCCAGCTGATATCATGTTTTTGGTAGCGAACCACATACTCTTGTGAGAGGTTCTCGCTAATATCACTATTGTATTTAAGCGATAGAATATCCCGTGATTCACTCATTTTCTCATTAAAGTCGGGTATCCAAAATACCCAGCCATGACCGGTATTAAAATCCCAGGTTTGACGGTGATATTGCAGTTGCCAGCTGTCGCCAATACTGAGTTTTGCCCATAAGTATGAATCATCTCTATCGTCACGAGTTTTAAACTTTTGCGCCCGTGGACGGTTGGTTTGTGGGTCACTTAATGTCGCGAGCCGGTTTGAGCCGTCATAACTTAAATACTCGTTACCATCGGTGTTGTGGTACGAATAGGCGACAATAAAATCGTAATCGTAATCGTCAACGGTGGTGCCAGTCATAAACTCATAACGGCGAGTATCTTCGCTGCCATACAGGCTGATTTTGGCGTAGATGGGGTCTTCTAAATCTGCGCCATCATACGTATGCATTTGAACTATACCGTTGGTGGCATTAGAGCCGTATAAGGCCGATCCGGGTCCGCGAATAACCTCCATAGTATTGGTAAAAAATACTGGCATCAGCCAGGTATAAGCCGAGCCGTAGAGATTGTCGTTCATCGGCACCCCATCAATCAGATGGAGAATATGGTTGTTGCTCCAGCTATCAAAGTTGCCTCTGGTAGCCACTGTTGGGCGGTCATAATCTTGACTTGGACCAAAGCCCGGCAGGGTATAAAGCAAATCGTTGATCACTGTAAAACCGTATTCTTCAAGATGTGACTGTTTATAAGCGGTGATAACCGCCGGAGCCTGAGCAATTTTTGTGGCAATTTTCGACGCTGACGTGACTTCAATATTGAGCAAATCGCCCAAACTCAAATCACCTAATTCGAAGTCTTCGTCACCAGCAGCGGTGGCCGAGAAAGCCGTTGAAAAGAGACTGAAAAGCGACCATGCAATCAGGTTAAGTTTAAAAATGGGCAAGCAGTGCGACAAACTCATTAATTTATACATAGGTAAGATCACAACATCAACGTAGGGGTGACTTAATTAAAGCGGCTATTGCTGATTTATCAACTAGTTACCTGAAAAAAAATTAACTTTCGTCATTTTTACCTGATGTCGTTGATTTACATTGGTTTTTGTTCCGCTAGAGGCTATTTGATTAGCGGTATAACCCCTTTTAGTCGTTCGATATCGGGTTCGCTTACGTTTGTAAATTGGCTAAAGAGTTGCGGCCATTGAGTGGTGTATTGAGCAATATCAGTAATTATTTGTTGGGCCTTTGACTGGTTCAGACCAAATCGTGCCGCTTGGGACAATAGGTTTTCGATACTGCCAAGGCGTAACCTATCACCAATGCCAATATCATGAATTCGGGATGAATTGACCGGGGTGATATCGTAGGCTGGGCTTAAGTGCCAACTGCTGGTGGTAAACGAATAAATAAAGGCATGGTTGCGATTGTGATCGTCGGTATTGCCAATAAAGACGTTAAACACCATTCGTTTAAACAATTCGCTGGTTTTTTGTGGGCTGGCAGTTTTGTGGCGAATCAATTCTGCCAATTGGGCATAAGAATAGCCGCCGCTTGCATCAGCTGAGGTGCGACTTACCGTAAATAAATGTGCCTTTGCCCTTGCTGGTATCGAGGCGAAATTGCCCGCAGATCAGCGGCTGGTCTTCAAGCCCGTCGATAAACACATAAGCTTCAGTTATCGGTTTGGCCGTAACGTTAGAAGTCATTATCCATTATCTCCTGCTTTTTAGACTTGCGCTTGCGTAAACCCCCGGCGCTGACGTCATCAATCAAGTCATTGGCTAAATCGACAAAAACCCCATCAAGCTCAAGTATCACCAGCGCCTCACATAAAGTCGCCAACTTACCACCTTTACCATCTTCAAGGGCACTCAAGGTTTTGCGGGTCACCCCAAGCCGCTGACAAAACACCGCCTGCGATTCTTCGAGCGTACGATATTGACGGATGAGATCACCCAGCGCTTTGCTTAACTTGTCAGATTGAAGTGATTGCATAATGGGTTGTTTTAAATCAATTGGCTGATGTTGTGATACCCACGTTCCGCAGCTTTTTTAGAAACTGATTTATTTAGGTATTCATATTTTTCAACTGCTTACATTTGTGTTTATTTTGGGTTGCAATCATTTAATCTCTACGGGTCAATTCCCCGTAGCTTGCTACGTCAGTGCTTTTGCTCTGTGGGGAAATAAAAATACCCCGCTTTTACGAAGTAAAAGGCGAGCCTAAGCGAGAGAGCTTGCTCCGGGGATTCTTATTAATGTTTTGGGGATCCCTCAGGATTTAACCCCAATTCAGATAAAGCACTACCGCAAAGGATGATTAACACCGGTTCAGAGACACTGCGACGTAACGCAGGTCTGATGAAAGAGTGACATGCCAAAAGCTATTTTCATAGAGCGTCTTTACCCCACAGACCGGGCTTGTCCAACAAACGGTTCAGATTGTGGTTCGCTCCGCTCACACAATCTAACCTTATTCGTTTTATGGCGTATTATCATTTGACTAATTCGTTAATATTTTACTGCCGATAGTGGTGTTTAAAAGGCGCATAATTATTTAGTAAGTCATGATGAATACCCACCCTTGTCAACACCTCAACGACTTCTCCCGTAACGTGTTGTGATCACTGAAGTTTCCAAAAAAATAATCGGTTATAAGAGTGTAATAGATTTTTGCAGATTAGGATTCTAAAGTGGGTGCAATTAGTTATAAATAATAAGAGAAGAAAGGTGTACCAGGATAAAAAAATTGCTGGCGGTGAGGTTTTATTCATTGATATCGATCCGGTGAATCAACAACAGCTGTGTTTACACAGTGACGAGGCCGGGCTTAATCCGGTTAACCTGTCGCTAGAACAATATCACCAATACCAAAAACACGACAGTGTCAGACTTATCATTGTCGATGCCAAAAGTAACGGCAATCAAATCATCAGTAAAATCAAAAATCACCAACCGCTGATATATCCTCAGCCGCAAGATTATATCAGTTGCCCTTTGATTATCAGTGAAGTCAAACTGCGGATCATTCAGGCGTTGCATCACCATGAAATCAACCGCAGCACGTCGTCGCTGCTAGAGCAAGGCCATAGTGATGAATCCACCGGTCATGCTTTACGCCATAATGCTGCGGCATTATTGGCCGAAGCCACCGTTGCTTATTTGAATTCGCAATTGGCCAATGAGGTGAATCTGAAGGATTTGACCAAAACCATGGGGGTCAACCGTAATAAATTGACGGTGGCATTCAAAGTGTGTTTTGGGATGCCGATATTTCAATGGCTCAGAGAGCAACGGATGTTAATCGCCGCGAAGTTATTAACCACCACGACCAACAGTATATTGCAGATTGCCGGGCAGGTGGGTTATCCGGACTCGAACTATTTTTCGACGGTGTTTAAACGGGCCTTTGGTGTGTCGCCTCAACAGTACAGAAAACAACAGCAACAATCTGTGTAGTAAACAACAACAATCTGTGCAGCAAACTAAGATCTGACTGCATAAAACGAAGGTCGACGATATGGTGTTGGTTTAAGCTAGTGGCTCATTCGGTGCTCGGTATTTTTTACTTAGCACTGACAAAGTTTAAGGGTTGTTATGCTTAATCAATCATTGCTTGTGGTCAAACAGAAGCTTGAACAACATTTAAAGAACCGTTTTGGTTTGCAAGAAAATATTGTGGTTTTAAACCCGCTGGTCGAGCCTGATGGCAGTGCGCCACAAAAAAATCAAAACAAAATGGTGATCACCTTAATTAATCTGGTTCAGGAGACCAACAAACAATATTCTGCTGGTCATCAGCGTCGCGGTCAGTCGGTTATCAAGGTCAATCCCGCGTTGTATTTTAATCTGTATGTACTGTTTACGGCCAGTTTTGATGACTATGAAGAGGCATTAAAATTCCTTAATGCCACGATTGGTTTTTTTCAGGCCAATATTAGCCTTAACTGCACTTCTGAGCTAAAAGCCGCTGGTGTGATGACACTTAAATTCGATATTGAAGATGCCACTCATAATGAGTTGCATAGTTTGTGGAGTGCTATGGGGGCAAAATACCGCCCTTCGATTATGTATAAAGTCAGGTCTGTTTCTATCCAAAGCGATGAGATAAAAACCGTGGTCCCCGAAATTCAGCAAGTGAATGCAGAGGTTCAACCCTGATATGGACCGTTTACTGTTTCAGATTCGGCTGTCCCACGACTATTATCCCGACAAAGTGATGAGCCGCTTGACACTGGTGGCCGATACGACCACTCAGGCTTTTTTAAACCGCTATCGGTTAATTTCAAACACTCGTCAGGGGATGTTTTGTGTCCATTATTATGGCCAAGGTGACCGTTTGGCTTTTGTCCGTAACCTGCATCAGTTACTGGATGAAGCCCCGTTACGCTTTACGCTCAAATCGCAAAATAGCGACTTTTATGTGATCTCCGACTTGCCCATTGACTGGCTCGGTGATTTGGCTTTTGACACCAACTATGTCGAGTCAAGTGTCGAGTCAAGTGGAAATGCTCAGGCTGAGCAGGTGCTTGGCATGACATTACAACCCCGTCAACTGGTGGGCAGTGATGACGTTGGTACGCTTTGCGTCTGGCCACAAAATCTGTGTGATACACAAGGTGATATCACTCACCAGCATTTCGCCATCAACATCAGGAGTCGTCAAACCCACTGGCATTACACCATTTTTAATCGCTCCGGTGTCAAGTTAAATTCGCCGGTGGTAACGGACCAGCAGGGGATCGAGTTTGAAAATGCCGGGCCAGTCACGGCAGAAAACGGCCAGCAGGCGCTGTTATTTCGCTCCGGCGATCATGTCTTTGCCATGGCGCAAAAACAAGAATATAGCTTCAGTCTGCTTAACCGGGTAGAACCAAAAAATATCACTTTATCGCCGACACAGGCAGTCACACAGCAATTGGTGTTAAGCGATTTGCCAGTGCCGCCAACAGATAAAGTGAACCGTGAGATACGTGATGGACAACAACGCGTTTATTCACAAATGTATGTGTATCTTTAGTACTGGTTATCGTTCTGAAACTCACATCCTCATACCGCATATCTAGTGCTAGTAACTTTAAAAGGTAAATAATAACGATGATAGCAGCCAACATAAAAACACCCGGTGTTTATATTAATGAAATCAACGGATTTCCCAATTCGGTAGTGCCTATCGCTACCGCCGTGCCCGCTTTTATTGGATATACACCAAAAGCGGCCTATCAGGGCAAATCTTACCGAAACAAAGCGCAAAAGATCACCTCTTTCGCCGAGTTTCAGACCTTTTACATGCTTGAAAATTTACCCGCACCGGCAGAGCCCGCCAGTCAGTATCAGCCAGATTATCATCTGGTTGAGCAGGCCGCTCAACCAGCAACCGGTGACTATATGATGATCGGCGACAAATATTATTCGATATTGCCCGACGCCAATACCATCTATTACTTATACAACAGTGTTCGTTTGTTCTATCAAAATGGTGGTGGCGACGCTTATATTGTATCGGTAGGCGGTTATGGTGCACCGAGCAAACAACCGATGGACGACCCGGCGGCGCAAATTATCAATCCCAATGTGAAATTGACTGAGCTGACTGGCGGTTTCGAACTGCTTAAAAATGAAGAAGAACCAACGCTTTATGTGTGTCCGGAAGCCACTTTATTATCGGTAGATGAAAACGGCACTCTGATGGCATCGATGTTATTGCAGGCCGAGGCGATGCAAACCGCGCTGTGCATATTTGACATTATCGGTGGTCGCG
>JBLHHD010000063.1:0-9863 GCA_047614605.1 Alteromonadaceae bacterium | reverse complement strand
CGCGAATGTTGACAAAGGCAACACAATCGCTGCGTTTTCGACGAAGTTCGCGGCGCGGAGCTCGTTCCTACCATAAACAAAACTGTTACCCTAAATTACGTGATATGGTCAGAGCCCATAAAAGGTATGTTATTTCGAGAGATATAAAATCTAATGCCGAAAAACACAGGGTCTTATCCCGAGTGATATCAAGGTAAAACATTGATTTTATAATGATATTTATAAAACTGACGCCTTGTTTCATAGGCTTACCGTAGAGTATACGCTGCGCACCATAGCAGTGAGTTTTGAGGGTTTGTGGCAGTCGTCAATTAAGGTGGGTTTGTGCGATGTTGTTTGTAGGGCAAGGTGTCGACAACGATAGATTCCGTTATAATAATTGTCGTGCAGGTTAACATCCAAACTCAGAACACTTTAGACAGCAGAACGGTAGCCTCGTCTTTTGGCACTGGCTTGGAAAACAAAAAGCCTTGTATTAGTGCGCATTTTCGCTCAACCAAAAATGCCAGTTGCTCCTCGGTTTCAACCCCTTCGGCAATACAGTACATACCCAAACTGTTAGCCATTACAATGATTGAATCAATAATCGCTTCATCGTTAGTATCAATGCCAATGTCTTTGACAAAACTGCGATCGATTTTGATTATCTCGATGGGGAATTCTTTAAGGTATTTTAACGACGAGTAGCCGGTACCAAAATCATCAAGTGCCAATATAGTGCCTAGCTCGGTTAAGCGATTCATGGTTTCTATCGCTTTGTTAATATCGATCATTAAGGCACTTTCGGTGATCTCAAAACGGATCAACGAGGGCGGTAAACCACTGGCCTGGAGCAATAACTCAACGTCATCAGCCAGCGAATCCTGCTCCAGATCTTTGATTGACAGGTTAATTGATAAATAAGGCTGATGACCCATATCGTACCAGGTACGTAAATCAACCAGCCCTTGCTTGAGTGCATTTTGGGTCATTTTGATGATTAAACCAATATCCTCAGCAACCGGAATAAAGGCGTTAGACGGTATCAAACCTTCTGGTGACTGCCAGCGTAATAATAGCTCAAACCCTTTAAGCCTGCGAGTGGTGGCATCAACAATTGGTTGGTAAAAATTGACAAACTCGTCGTTGACATAAGCCTGTTTAATTTTATTTTCCAGCTCTAGTTTGACTCTGACCCGTTCATTCATTTCTTTGGTAAAATACTGAAAGTTATTACGACCAGCCTCTTTGGCATGATACATCGCCACATCGGCATGCTTGAGCAGTTCGTTATGTTGCTCAGCATCATCAGGATAAAGGGCAATACCAATACTCGGCGACACACTGACACTGTCTTTACGCAACAAAATGGGCTGGTCAATCTCATCGATAACCTTTTGTGCGATATGACTAACATCTTCAATAACGTTATAAGACTCCAGTAAGATCACAAACTCATCACCACCTAAGCGAGCAACCGTATCCCCTTCCCGCAATACTTTTTGTAGTCTTCGAGCAACATCAATTAGCAATAAGTCGCCGACATCATGGCCAAGTGAGTCGTTAACTTGCTTGAAACGATCCAAATCAATAAAAAATAAGGCCATATTGAACTTGTAGCGCCGGGCGTGCTCAATCGCATGTTTGATCCGGTCGAGCAATAATGCCCGATTAGGTAATCCGGTCAAACTGTCATAGTTTGCCAGTTGTCTTAAATCATTTTCAGCTGCTTTTTGCGCCGTAATATCGGTTAGTACCAACACAAAAAAAGCCACTTCGTCAACTTTTCCTGGCACTGCATTAATGCTTAAGATCACCGGATAAGCCTGACCTTCTTTGTTCAGTACCATTTCTTCACCCTGCCAGTGTCCACCAGCATCAAGGGTATTTAATATCTCGGCATAATGGGCCTGCTTGTTACGGTCAATACCCACAATTTTGCCTACATTGCTAGTGAGTGACTCTTGACCATCAATGCCAAAGGTGTCTCTAAATGATTGATTAGCCGCTATCGGCTCCTGATAAACATCCAAAATAAGTACCCAGTCACGGGTTTGTTTAAAGGCCTCACCAAATAACCGGGCCTGCTCTTCATTAGCCCGAGTTTCGGTGATATTCGTGTAAGTACCGGTGATACGACTCGGCTTACCAAACTGATCTTTTTGCGCCACCATGCCGAGATCGTGAAACCAGAACCATTTACCCTGTTTATTTCTCATCCGGTAGGTGCATTCAAAGTTATTTTGAGGCCGGGTCAAAAATAATGCCCACGCCGATTCAAAATCAGCTCGGTCATTAGGGTGAATTAGTCCTACATGTTGAATTAATGCAATAATTTTAGGTAAATCATCATGACCTAGCAGCTCGCCGATACGTGGCTCAAACATCACATTATGTTCGGCTTGCCAATCCCACACGCCACTTTGACTGCCCTTTAACGCCAGCTGTAAACGCTCTTCACTCACCAGTAAGCTATTATGGGCTTCAAGTAAGCTTAGCACCCGTGTCTTACGCTTACGCCACCATACAAATATAAACCCAAGCACTATCACGCTATAAATGCTGTAGGCCAATGGCGAGCCCCACCAGGCATAAGAGACTGAAATATTTATTGATTTAGCTTTGCTTTTTTTACCCGTTTGAGGCTCTACGGCCAACACAGTGAAGGTATAATCACCCGGTTGCAACCTTGGTATTAAAATCGAGTGATTGCTGCTTTGCGGGTATTTAATTTCTTCCTGACCGGTAAGCTCATAGTGATAACGGGTTTTGCTCTGATTGGCAAAACTCATCGTCGAGAAATTAATTTTTAAACCGATATCATTATATTTAAGTGCAAGGTCGGTACCGCTCAAATCACGTAACGGTAAATTTAGATCTCGGGATAATAGCCCTAAGTTGGTTACTTTAACTTCGTACTCACTTTCCTCTTGCAAGACAAGTTCTGTGGGATCAAATAACGTAACCCCCAACATCGACGCATAAGCCAGACGCCCATCTTTTAAACGAGTATGAGGACTGACCCCCTTACCACCATTAAATTCATTGGTTGCCAAACCATCTTTATGGGTAAAGTGTTCTAAGTGCTGGCTATCAACATCAAGTCGCAAAACCCCTTGATGCGAGCTTAACCAAAGATTTCCCCGAGTATCAAGCTGAGCACCATAGACGATATTATTAGGTAACTTATTAGTTTGATCATAGTTATATTTCACTTCAAATGTATCAGCGTCCAAGCCAACTAAACCGTGCCCCGGTACCGTCAGCCACAACACATTATGCTTATCGATAACCCAACTGTCTGGTGCGGTATAATCTTGTGGCGTAAAACCTGGAATAGCATAAATCTGCCGGGCCTGGTTTTTTTCGATATCATAGAGCCATAATTGCCCGTAAGCCGACAGCAACATGGTGTTGGGTCGATTAGGTAAAGCCCCTATAAAACCAGTCATCAAAGAAGGTTTTACCGCACCATCAAGTCCAGTTAATAAATCCACAGTTCCTTTTTTTGTGTTATAACGATAGAAATGCTTATCTGTCGCAAACCACATACCACCTTGCTCATCAAGGTGAAACCCTTTGCCAGGTTCAGCCATTATCGCACTAGCTTCTTCATTGGCTAGTAATAACGGCCTTTTTTTCCCAGTGTTGGTATCAAATGCCACCAGTTTTTCAATCTGGTCACCCGTAGACAACCATAACAAACCATCATCGCCTTTCATGATTTGATAAACCGATCCCATGGTTTCTATCGCTTTTTTATCCTCAGAAACCAAATAGTTAACCGCTTGACCGGTGCCAAGGTCAACTTTATTCAAGCCATTTTGAGTACCAACCCATAATGCCTTATCATCGGTCTGAACCACTGACCAGGCCAAGTTATCGCTCAGTTGATTAACGCCAAACTTCTTGCGATAAATCGACTCAAATACAGACGTTTTGATATTCCAGTAAAAAGCACCATCGGTACGTGAGGCCAGCCAAAAGTTATTTTGCTTGTCGGTAACCACATCTAAAATATTATTGTCGGTGATCTCAAAACGCGGATCATCACTAAACTCCCACAAGGTTTCGAGATAAGCTTGCTGGTGATTATAATGGAGTAAGCCTTCATCGGTAGCGACGTAAAACCAGCCATTATCAGCGGGTAACAAACGCCAAATATTACGGTATTTAATCAACTCCCGGGGTGCCTCAAGCGTTACCGTATCATCTATATATGCCTGAATATGCTCAACCCCAATCGAATACAACCCCTCGACCGTGCCGACTAGAACCTCATTACCATGCAAATACAGCTCTTTGGCATTGCGCTGATGAGTGCTAACGTTAGCATCAGGTGTGTGCGCTAAAGTTTTCACTTTGCGGGTGTTAATGTCCATGACAAAAACCCCAAATGAGGTCGCAATAAATAGATGATTTTCGTGAAGAAGCAGGTGACGAATAGAATCTAGCTCTTTACCTAACCCGGTAATGGTAAAAACCGTTTCAATTTTTCCGGTCTTACGATGGAAAAGACGCAAGTTTTGGGTTGATGTCATCCATATATCACCATTATCCTGTTCGACCATGTGACCAACCCGTGTCGCCTCAGAAGGGTCACCCAAAAGATTTTCGTCGAGCCTTTTTTGGTAGGTTTGGGTAGTCAGGTCAAGCGTATATAAGCCCGAGTTGCCATCACTGATCCACATTAACCCGGTGGAATCCTGGAACAGGTAAAGTATCGGTTTACCATCAAAAATATCGCCAGGACCCTTGATATTAGTAAGCTGATAACCATCATAACGGTTCAGACCACCCTGGGTAGCAAGCCATAAGAAGCCTTCTTTATCTATTAACAAACTAGTAACATAGCCCTCTAAAAGGCCTTCTTCCGGCGACAGACGATCAAGCCGTAAAAAGTCCAACTTAGCGTGTATAGTGGTACTGAAAAGCACTAAACACACGACTGTAACAAACATCAGCGAGAGTTGTTTTTTGCAGTAAGTGTATGATTTTTGTATTTTTTTCATATAGTTAACTATAACAATAAAACCATTTTATTAATTTGAACATGCCACGTAAAATGACAACACTAAGGACCCTATCTACTATATGTCATTGTGGCGAGATTGGCAAAATGATACGTGATCGCAAGTAAATCACCTTCAAGTTTGCCCTTTTTCGCTTCTTATCTACACTTATTTAATACTATAGGTTACGAATCAAAAAATTACTTAACGGATATTACATTGGTAAAAGCAAATAGATGGGGTAATGAAGTCTGGGTTAATCATATTAGTAAACAGGAAATGCCTACTCAGTCATCCACCATCCGTATTCTTGAAAGTTTGGCAAACGACGATATTATGTCACTGGCAAAACTGGGCCAGTCAGTTTTGCATGACTATGCGCTTACCTCTTCGATCCTCAAAGTGGCCAACAGTTCGGTATATTTTCATCTGTTAAAACTCATGGCTCAGTCCTTTCACGCGGGTATGTTAAGTCAGATGCTGATGCCCGACCCAGATGATACAACCAAAGAAAAAACCTTTATTATTACCCTCCTACATCATCTGGGCGACTTGTTTATTCGCTCTTTAGAAGATCCCGACTTACGTAGTCCACAATTAAAAATAGCCTCACTGGCTGACCGTCTAAGTGTTTGCATTGCCAACCCGGGCAATAATGCCAAACAGCTCAATGACCTGATTAAAGAGTTTAGCAAAATGAGCGGTTGTGCTGAAATCTTGCGTGAACTGACCTTTCTCACTGCCGAAAAAGGCGACTTTAATGTGGTGATCCAAACCGCTCTTGAGGGGGGATACCGGGGTATAGGTATGGATCGGGTGATTGTTTTACTCAAGGGGTCGGATAAAAAAACGCTGGTGCCAAGGTTTTTCTGTGGTCAAAACTCAGAGTAATTAAAAGATAAATTCACCCTAAACATTAACACGATGGAAACCGTATTTTCCCATGCAATCAAGTCTGCAGACGCCATTTGGGTTAAGGGATTTGATGATCCAGACTGGAAAGTACTCATTAACAAACCCATTCACAATATCGCCAAACCTGACTCCACCATGCAATTGAGAGTTTAGGTGAAACACCAACTGGAGAAACTGCACCGATGGTGTTCAGCAGTCAGGCTAGGAGCCTGTCCGAGAATGAGACTCGACTGAGAACAATCTGGATTTGGCTTGGTTCGACATTTCGATTTTACACGCTTTTTCCAGTTAAATAGTCAAACTATTCGCCTGAAAAAACCGCGAAAACGATCTCAAACCCGCTTTCCCTCAGCATTAGCCCTATTATCGAACAAGTTCCTAGTTTGGTTTGGCGGCGACCCATGCTTTTATCTGGCTATAAATCTCCAGACTGTGAGCCAGTCTAACATGATGAATTCGAGTGAATTCGCGGTGATGTTCAGGCAAAAAGGGCAAATTATGCTTTTGATGCTTCGATTGTCCCGTTGCACTATTTTTACTCACCAGCGCATCGCCAAACAACTGACTTAGAATATGGTTTGAATCCTTGTGTACGGTTCCGGTGATCACAAAGTGTTCAGCATTTTCGAGCAATGGCGTCGTTTGCTTGTTGTTATGGAGCAAATCATCCGGGTCCTGCCCTTCCCAATCCTCATCGCGCACATAACCATAACGCAAATCCTTAATACCCGCACTACGGGTGTCAATGATATCCCCTACAAAACGAGTATAAGGCAGTGGTGCAGCTCTTAACGCATTAGAGACAACATTGCCAAACTTCTCCAAATGAGCACCTAAATGCGGCGAACCGATAAAATAAAGCTGACGAATTTTATCTATCCATTGCTTTTTTTCTGACTCGCCATAAAAACAGGCACTGCGAGCCACTAACCCCCCCATGCTGTGATTAATTAAGATAATTTCATCTATCTGGACCGGGTAAACGGCAACTAACTCGCTAAGCATTTGCGATAACATCTGGCCGTTATGTGAAATATGCAAACCGGTGTTGTAGCGCACATACATTGGCGTATAACCCAGGTCATCAGCCAACATGGAGGCATAAGTGGTCAGCTGATTGCCTTCTAACTCCCAGACACTTTCGTTACAGCCCAAACCATGAACCAATATACAAATTTTACCAGTCGCTTTAGGATACGCTTTTTTAAATCGTTCTTTGGTCAGTTTCAGCGGTTTTTGGTTAAGATAAAAAGCCATCTGCACGGCAATAGCCACACCTTTTTCGGCCAAGTAATCACCGACTATGCCATTTAAAATCGACAAACCTTTACCGGAGTTCTTTTTGACTTTAGAGCCTATTTTCTCTAGCCTTTCGCGCCATAATACTTCCGCTTTTTCGACTTTTTGCTTTAGAATTTTCAGTTTTGAATCTGTATTGTCTGCCACTTTGCTCTACCTTTTTACTGCTGTTTATTACTGTTTACTTGATCAGCAAAATTCGTGCTTCAAAATAATCAGAAAATGTTCGGTAAGTATTGATATAGTCTTGCCAGTTTTTAAAAAAACCACCGAGGTAATCTAATTGATACTGATTATTTTCAAATGCCCCACCCGTATCAGCCAAAATAGCCAAGCGGCTTTGTCCATTATGGCTGAGCATTACCAATTTGCCCAACCCCAGATGTTTTAAATCACCAGCGACCGTCACCATCGGGTGAATGGGAATTTTATAATTGGCATCTTTGCCATAACCCAATACACCAGGGGTTTGCTTAAAATACCAATAACGTTTTTGATCTTGCTTTTTAAGTCCGCGTTGATAACCAATACCATTGTTTCGATGTACGTTGAAAAAACGACTGGTGCCCTGGGCATCAATTCTGACCGTGCCTTGCATTAGCGTATCTTCAAGATTATCTCGCGACAGCCAAATCAGTGGCTTGGCCCAGTCATTTTTATCCAAAATTCCCCTCAGCACCTGTTGTTTGGTATAACGATAGCGAATAAGCATGTCTTTTTTTAGATCCGCTTGCTCCAGGGTTAAATACTGTTCATCATTCGGTATAGCATAAAGTGCATGTGGCGTTTGGGGGGTTTGTTTGGCACTACCTTGAGCCAACTTGATGTAGTACTTGGTCAGTAAAATCTTATCGTCAGGCAAGTTTTGCAGCAGCGGCTTTTTACCAGCAAATTTAGCTGCCTGGGTTTTGTCTGACATCCAGCGGATCATCTCAAAATGCTCACCAATAAATGCCGGGTCGGCCAATCGGCTTGCTCGCCCGGCTTTAGCATCCTCAAGCTGCACCTGACAAACAAATTGCAGTGTACGTTTAACCCTTGCCATATCAACGCCAAAATCACTGACAAACCCGGGATGAATGGCGTCCGGGTCGTAGTTTTCACCTTTATTTAAATACGCTAGCGTCCCCTGTGCAACGCTGCACAGGTCCTCCTGGGATTGTGCCACCATTTGCCCTTTAACAGGTTGCTTATCAACACTGTACGCTGGTGCTGCAACTGCCTGGCAACTGGATAGTAACCAAAAGCTTAAATAGAAATAGAGTATTTTTTTCATCTTTGGAGCATTTGCCAAATAAAATATCAAACCACATTGGTAGCAAAGTATACGCAAAAGCCATCGTGAACCCCAGAGAAATAAATCACCGTACGCAATACTTGTGGTGAAGAAATCAAGCAACAAATTAAGGTAAACAAGCTCCGGTAAACAAAGCCCAAAAGTAGCTTAGCATGTTAACTAAAAAGCCAGTCAAAAACCCCTTCATGTACGACAACTTTGCCATAAGTAACCGTTTTTGCGGTAGACAAGAAGAGCCATCGGCACAATCAAATATCAATACCTCAAACGTGATCATTCAGTGCAACGAGTAGCCCTTGATAAGCAGAACAAACAGCGGGTATTGATGTCGATGGGACGATTTGAAGGGGCCAGTGCGCGAACCTTTAACACGCTGCAAAATATCGCCAAAAGTGACCCCAAAGATCTCGCGAATACGGCTCTGTTAAGCATTGGCAGTTTGGCTAAATTCAACCCCTCACAACCGCTGGCGGTAGACGGTTTTTTAGCAACCAAACTCACCGAGTCAGGTAGCGAAACAATCACCCTGGCAGCCATAAAAAACAGCGGTATTTCGAGCTTTAATGACGCAGTGACCAGCAGTTCTCGGTCAACTTGAACCCCACGTAATTAGTGCCTGAACGAAAAGCCTGTTATTTCAATAGAAATTTTATTCCCGAGGCTTTTTGTATCGAGTGGGGAGTGTCTTGTGAGCATAGGAAATGCTGAATTTGAAATGTGTTTCCATACTGTAACTATTCTTCCATAAAGACCGTTATTCGGGGTGTATAATCCTACACTTCGTCGTGTACCTCACCGTTTGTGCTTATTTTAATTCAAGCAGCTTGCTGTCGCCGGTGTTGTCTTTGCTGTTGTAAAAGTGCTCTTCTTTGTCATTCGGCACCTATCTTTTGCAGGTTCCTGGCAACAATCGCTAATGAGACCGATTTCTCAAATCCATCCAATCCCTTATCAGGACACCGATCCAAACCATGGACCGCCAACGGATTTATCGCTGACGCTACCGCCGAGTGTTTTCTTTTATAGAGCTTAAATTCAGCGCTATATTCGCTTTCATTTTCCGCTTTATTCCGTTTGCCTTTTTTAGGCATTGTACAACGCTCAAGCGCTTGGGCCAGTTGATTCTGGTTGTCTGGCGAATGAAAGCCTTTATCAACGCTGCAACCGGAAAACGCTGGGTATAACGCGTTGGTTTTATTCACTATATCGACGGCGATGTCGACATCATTTAACGGTCGCATCACCTGGTGTTTTAAGATAAAACCCGCTTGGTCTTCAACGATACACACCTTAATCCCCAATTCGACTGGCACGCCCGCCTTACCTTTGCTGATCCACTCGGTGTGAGGTTCAAATATTGA
>JBLHHD010000062.1:0-9889 GCA_047614605.1 Alteromonadaceae bacterium | reverse complement strand
AATAAAAAATATATTTTTTTGCTATTAAATAATTAATTACCTAAAAAAATATAAACCTAAGCAGTTGAAAAATATGAATATCTAAATAAATCAGTTTCTAAAAAAGCTGCGGAATGTGGGATAAACCTAAAAAAGCGGTGAGCACTCGCTTTTTTTTAACGGTTTATTCCCAGTCATCACTGATAATCTCGTCGCAGTGGTGGTTTCTGATGCGTTTTCTTCTTTCGTCACCGTTGCTGTATTCGGTTACTCTGAAACAGCGGTCTTCATCTTCTTCAATGTAACTCTCCACTTTTCGTGGACCATTATTATAATCATAATGATGACTGCTATAGCTGACGCTGTGAGTGTGATAGGTATGATGGATAGGGCACCAGGCATGGCCGTTGTGATGGCTGCCGTGAACGCCGTAAGCGTGATTTAGAGCCGCACCGACTATAATTGCTGAGGCAATGTTGTGGCTGCGATAACCGTGGCTGTAATGCTTATACGAGCGATGGTTGTTATGACCACCGCTGTAGTGTCTTTTGCGTGAGTTTCCATTATGAGCTTTGGTGCTGTAATGCTTGTTGTGTGAACGGGTGCTGTGCCCGTTGTGCTGGCTACCATTGACCACTACATGCTGACTGCTTTTGTTGTGCTCTTTGGCTTGCCCCGCCAATGGGGCAAGTATTAAGGCGATACTTAAGGTAATTAATGTTAGTAATTTCATGGCTGTTCCCTAGTGTTTGTTACGCTGCTGATGATCATAATAAGCGCCGCTAACTGAACAACAGATGAACTTTAAATAAAAAATCCGATTTAATCCCAGTGAAGGTTATTAAATATTAAACCTTAAAGCTATTAACTATGTCATGCAGATCTCCGGAGGCTATATTCAACTCATCGGCTTTACTGGCAAGCTCTGAGGTGTGAGAGGCCGTTGTGTCAACCAAAGACGTGATCGAGTGCAACGAGATGTTAATACTCTCTGCTACCGTGGTTTGCTCTTCGGTTGCCACCGCAATATGACTACTTTGCTCTTGCACCGTGGCAATTGACTGGTTGATGGCACTAAGGGCACTTTGGACTTCTTTGGTTTTGTCGACGCTGATAGTGGTCTGGTTTTTACCCTTGCTCATGACGGTTTCAGCAGCCTCGGCAATGCTGCGTAATTTAGCAACCATTTGGGAAATGTCCTTGGTGGATTCCTGCGTACGACTGGCTAATGAACGTACTTCGTCGGCAACGACGGCAAAACCCCGTCCTTGCTCACCTGCTCGAGCGGCTTCTATCGCTGCGTTAAGGGCCAGTAAGTTAGTTTGTTCGGCAATACCATTGATAACGTCAATCACTGAGCCAATATTCTTTGACTCTTCACCCAGACCCGCTACGGTTTCTACCGCTTCATCCATGCTGATGGACAGGTTGTTCATTTCGTCCATTGCCTGTGATGAGAGGCTGTAACCGGATGACGTTTGTTGCTCTGCTTCACTGGCGGCTTCATTGGCTTGCGCGGCGTTGCGAGAGATATCTAAAATAGTCGCAGCCATTTCGGTCACCGCTACGGTTACACTGTCTACCTCGGCTTTTTGCTGCAAAATAGCGTCGTTGGTTTGATTGGACACTTGACTTAAGTGCTCTGAGGTATTGGTGACCACCGTCGAGTGATCGTTGGTTTTTTGCAGTAATCCGCGTAATTTTGAAATAAAGAGATTAAAATGTTCGGCCAGTTCGCCAACCTCATCGGTGCTACGTACATCAATGCTTTTGGTCAAATCGCCATCACCTTGTGCAATATCTTGCATCGCGTCTGACAATAAGGTGATGGGTTTGGTCAGGCGACTCGAAACGGCCAAAATTAGAAAACAAATAAAACCGATAAAAACCACAACCGTTATGCCAGTTTGTAACATGGCTTGGTAGATTGGGCCGTCAATTAGTTTGAGCGGTACCATCAGCGCCAATGTCCACTTCATTTCGGGGAAGTCCAGCTTGGCAGGCTGGTAAACCAGATAATATTTTTTGTCCATAAAGGTCACTATGCCATGGCCGCTATTACCCCGGGTAAATTCACTTGCCAGACCTTTAAAACCATCGGTTTGAGGGTGGTTGTCAAAATCAGCAATGGGATGATTGGGCCTGACGTCGACGGTTTCTCTGACGATTGTACCATTACGGTTTTTAACAGGCTCACCGTCGCCATCAATTTTTGTGGTGGTTATTTTAAATTGGTTGATCGTTGGAAAGTGTACCACCCCAGCTTTATCATCAAGTAAAAAGGCGTAACCTTCATTTTGAAATTTGATTTTGTTGATATGAATACCAATTTGCTTAAGATCCAGGTCAACTCCGCCAACCCCAATGAGTTTGCCGCTGGCATTACGAATAGGCGACTGGATCACTGACGAGACGACCCGGGTTGTTTGATCGGCAGAAGGGGAACCCACATAAAACTTGCCCTTTTCGACCGTGTTAATATACCAGGGACGCTTGTTGGCGAAATAGTCTTTATTCGCCCCGGTTAGATCGTTTTCACGAAAGTATTCAAAGGTGGCTTCGGAGGCGAAAAATGCCGATAAAATATTTTTGTCTGAATCGCTGATACGAATGAAGTTTTGATTGATCAGGTCATAATCGGCAATGCTTGTTATGTCGGCCCCCCGTTCAGTATGATTTTCGAACCAGCGCAAAAAGAACGGGCTGTGTAAAAAAGTTTTGGTTAATTGGCCATATTTTTCAAAATACCCCTGTACCGTAATTGCTTCAGCACGAACCTGACTCTGGATTTTGGCTTCGACCGACTCTTTGGTGAAGTCACCGATGATGTTAACCAGCATCGCTGAGGCTACAATCAAAAAGAACATTATAGGACCACCGACAAACGCCAGAATTTTCAATTTTAATGTATCAAAGTTCATCTTGTTACCTTTTGCATTTCATTCATGCCAGTTGAGACTACAATGTAAATTTTGTGTTATAAGAAATCAAGCGGTACCACCATCTTTATGTTTATTATCTGATCATTTGTATCATCATTATAAACAAGGTGATCACCTGATAATAAAGTAGATTATGATTTACTCAAACTCACTTTTGGGCGACTGTAGCAGATATCCAAAGCGCCAATTTGCATTTTGACAATGGTACTGCGCTGGGTAGCGTCGATGATCATGCCATTTTTGACCGGATCACCGCGTTTGATTAAGTTGAGGTGCTCAATACCATGGATAATACGGCCAAAAACAGACAGGTTACGATCAAGATGGGGCGGTGATGTGCTTACCATTATTGAAAAATCAGTCCCCCCGCTGTCAGCAGGTGTAGAACGAGCCAGATTAACCACACCCGGACAGTGAATTAACCACTGTGTATTGCTTTTTAAATCACGTCCTACTGCAAATCCGTCAACGTAACCGGTTTGATCTGCCATCAAACCAGGGGTTTGTACCAGCGTAAACGGACTATCAGGGTTTATGGTTTGTTCAAATTCGGCTTTCATCCGTTTTTTTGCCAGCGGGCTGTTGCTTTGATCATCCGGGTCGCCGCCCTGAACCACATACTGGTCAATGACCCGGTAGAAGGTTAAACCGACATAAAACCCTGAGCGTACTAACTGCTTGATATGCTCAGGGCTAAACTGTACCGCCAGCTCAAAAAGAATAAGGCCGCTTTGGGTTGTCATGTACAAGGTATCTTCGGGGGATAAGGTTCGCCACTGTTGGCTTGAAGGAAGCGACTTTTGCTGAGTAGGTGTTAGAGAAGTCACTAGGGCTTTGGTACTAAACAAAGGCAGCAGTAATAACAGATAACAATAAAATGTTTTTTTCATTACGGATCCAATTATTTAGGCAAAGTAATTGATTACCTTAAGGTTAGTCGGTAGCCGATTTTGGTGCAAGGTTTGAGCATGGTTTATTGTTGATTGTCATCAAATGGTGAAGAAAAATCGGTGATTTAGACTATTTCCTTAAATGGAGGCAAACTTGACTTAAACCCACCTGCGTTTTTAATATTATTACTCAAGCGTACTGATGGTTTGTAATTGTTTGAAATCGGTCAGTCCAATGAGTACTTTGACTATGCCATCCTGAACCAGTGTTCTCATACCATCTTTAATTCCTTGCGCTGCAATGGTACTGACAGTGGCCGAGGAATAAATATTATTACGATTTTCGGCTGATATCGGCAATACTTCATGAATACCCACCCGGCCTTTATAACCGGTATTGTTACAAGCCGGACAACCGACTGCCCGATGCAGGTTAAGGGTATCCCAGTCAATGTTAAGCTCGTCAATAAATTCTTCTCCGTAATGACGGCGAATAAAATCGACTTCTTTTTGCTCGGGTTTGTAGGGCTCTTTGCAGCTTTTACATAAGGTTCGGATCAGTCGCTGGGCCAAAATACCAATGATCGCATCGGCAAAGTTGATCGGATCAAGACCAATATCCAGCAGTCGGGTAATAGTTTCTGGCGCTGAGTTGGTATGTAAAGTGGAAAGTACCAAGTGACCCGTCAGTGATGCTTCGACACCAGCGTGGGCGGTTTCTTTATCACGCATTTCACCGATGAGAATAATATCGGGATCGGCTCGCAAGAAAGCCCTCAACGCAGTTTCAAAAGTTAGCCCGATACGGCTGTTCATTTGTACTTGTTGTAACCCGGGTTGGGTTATTTCAACGGGATCTTCGGCGGTCCATATTTTCTTTTCCGGGGTATTTAATTCGCCCAGTACCGCGTGTAATGTGGTGGTTTTACCCGAACCCGTAGGACCAACAACCAGTAAGATGCCGTGGGGGTGTTTGATTAATTTGCTGAGCAACTTGAAGTTGCCATCAGATAGGCATAACTTGTCAAACGGCATAGCACCGCCAGTGGCGAGTATCCGCATGACGATACCTTCACCAAATACGGTGGGGATAGTCGCAACCCTTACTTCGATGGGGCTACCACCAAATTTTACGGTAAACTTACCATCCTGAGGCAGACGTTTTTCAGCAATATCCAGGCGAGACATGATTTTGATCCTAGCCGCTGTTGCTGGCTGGTGACTGGCCGGTATTTCAATGACTTTTTGGCACACCCCATCCACTCGCATTCTTACCTGGGTAGGGCTTTTACCTTTGGCGGGTTCAATATGAATATCTGATGCATCAATTTGTACTGCATCATGTAAAATCCGGTTAACCAGTTTGACCACCGCAGGGGCTTCTTCGTTGACGTTATCATCGTCGCCGAGGCCATCGTCGACCATGATGTCTTCTTCGATTTCACCAAGAATATCGCCAATTTCGCCCATGTTACTGGCTGAGGGGAGTTGAGTGCCGAGGTAACGGTTGATGTCCTCTGGTATGCCGACACAAATACTGTAGTTGCAAATGCCGGTGGCTGATTCTATTTCGAGTAACAGGTCACTATTGGTCGGCTCTGCCATCAAAATGATCGGTTCTTCGTTGACGTCGGCAATAACCACGACATTGTTTTTTTGCAGGTAGTTTAGATTGAGTTTGCTGTTGGCGACGTGAACATGAAACTTTTCTTCATCATGGCCTAAAAACGGCACCTGATAATACACTTCAAGGGATAAACCAATCAGCTCTTTACTGACCTTATAGTCTTCGATGAGTTTTCTTAACTGAACCGTAAAGCTGGTTTCGTTGTGGATGAGTTCGAGCTGTTCTTTGACCACAGCACCTAAATGATAAAGATAATCAAACGGGGCTTTGGTGCCGCCAAGTTCATAACGAAATTTTTGCGCCAGCAAGGATGACATTTCAATGGCTTTACGGGCATTTTGCTCGGTAAACACTGTGCCATCTTTACGATTGATAAACTGGATCACCCCCAACAATACGCCATTATCTTGGATGGGGACTATTAAGACGCTTTTGGTGCGAAAGTTAGTGGCTTTGTCATAACGCTGGGCAAACCTTAATTTGGGATGAATGGTTTTTAACGCTTCGTCATCGTAGGCGTCTTTGAGTAACAAAGGTCGTAAACTCAGGGCTACATAACCAGCTAATGACTGGGGGCCTATGGGTAAGCGAATTTCTTTGATTTCGTCACCGGATTTAAAGCGAGAAACGATATCGCGGCTAAAACGGTTACGCTGGTAGATGGTCATACGCTGAGCATCAAACAGGGTTAAAATCTCAGATTCGAGTGTCGGCAAAATGTCAGCAAAACGATGACTGTCGTGGATTTTTTTGAATAGCTCAAGCAGTTGTTTGTAAAATTCCATAGATTTCAATAGTTCTTTTTATTGGCTACACCCCAAGACTCAGCAATGCATTGGTCACTTATTGCTGGGCTGGGTAAGCTTTGGCGGATACACCAGTAAACATACTCTAAATACTAGCCCAGTTATAGTGATTCGTCACACCTTAAACATATTGACCGAACTGTTGAGTTCTTCGGCCAAAATACCAACCTTGGTGCTGTATTGTAAAGTGGTCTGGGCTTTTTGCGCATTTTGCTCGGCAATTTCTACGACGCTCACAATATGGTGTTTGATTTGATCGCTTTGGCTGAGCTGTTGGCGTGCCGCATTGGCGATTTCTGCACTCATATCATGCATTCGGTTAACGGCCTGATTGATTAACCCTAACGATTGGGTAAGCTCATCGGTGTGTTTGACACATTCGGTTGCCTGTTGTTTGCCTTTGGTTATATCGACCACGGCTGAGCTGGTTTGACTCTGGAGGTTCTCAATCATAGCCCGAATTTCGGTTGTTGACTGCTGAGTGCGACCTGCCAGTGAACGCACTTCATCGGCAACTACGGCAAAACCTCGACCTTGCTCACCTGCTCGGGCGGCCTCAATGGCGGCGTTTAGAGCAAGCAGGTTAGTTTGATCCGCTATGCCGCGAATAGTTTCAATGATACCGCCGATATTGTTTGATTCGATTTGGAGTTTGTCGATAACCTCGGTGGTTTGTTCGAGCTGAAATTCAAGATCATTAATACGCCGGTTATTCGCCTGGGCGATATTATCCACTTGTTGGCTTTGCTTGAGGGCATTGAGCATTTCGTCGGCGGCAGTATTGGCTTGTTCGGTAACGTAATTGACACTTTGATTCATCATCTCGGTAATTTGAGTCACTTCGTCAATTTTGTGTTTTTGCTGTTCGACGGAAGCCGACATTTGCGATACTTCATTACTCGAATGCTCGGCAGCGTCGGTCAGCAGGGCACCATTTTGGCTGATACGGCCAATTAAAGCGGTTAAATCATCAACCATTTTATTGATGTTTATCGCAAGCTCGGCATATTCGTCGGCAGACGTAATATCGAGTTCACGGGTCAGATCGCCACGGGCCATATAAACTAAAATGTGGTTAATAGCTGCCAATGGCGATAACATTGCATTACTGGTTAACGCGGCGCACAACAGGGCAAATACGATCAATACGCCCATCATTATCCAGGCTTGAGTTTGACCGCCATCAACGTTATCTAGCACTTGTGTTTGCAGGGTGTTAAATTGCCTGTCAGTAGCGCTTAGCAACTCATCGAGATGACTGGTGGCCTGATTGACCTGCGCCTCAGCCAAAGCCAGTTGTTGTTTGGCGATTTGAACCTGAGACAGTTGACTCAGTTTGAGTGATAGCAGGTTATCATTGCCATTAAGTAGCGCAGTGCTTTTGGCGTATTCAGTTAAAAACTGTTCGAGCAAACCACCGGTATCAATACCCCCTGCCAGCGTTTTAAGGTAATTGATTTGGGCGTCAAGGTTGCTAAGGGTAAATTCGACGGTTTCTTTGCTCTTTTGCACTTTAGCGGGGTCGGTGGCTACCTCAATTTCTTTGGCGGTATTGATGATAGCCAACAGATAACCGTCTAACTGGTTAGCAGCCCCGGCCATTTGCTCTAGCGTGGCGGCGTTTTGTGAGGTGGACTCAAGGTAAGACAGTTCCATCAAAACGGCACCGGCTTCGTCGATATTTTTGTTAAGGTCTTGCTGACTCTGCGCCAGCGTAATATTTAGTTTTATACGGGACTTTATCGCCTCAAGCATTGCATTAACGGCCTGAATATATTGCTGATAACTGTTATTAGCCTGAACGAGGCTATTTTTTAAGGTGGGTTCAGCACTAACCAGCAGTGCCAGCTGTTGATAGTTTTTATTAAAGCGTTGGGTATCCTCGGCAAATTTGGCTACGGTGTTGTCAATTTGTGTAATGTTGCTGTGATTAAAGCTCAGGGTACTTAATTTGGCTTGTTTGAGCAGGGCGATTTGTAATTGATTACTTTGCTGTTGGACGGGGACCGCCAGCTCGTTGACTTTAACGGTTGATTTACTAATGGAACTTAACCTGGTCACGGCACTAAGGCTGGATACGATCAGTAAGGCGACTATAACGCCAAATCCGCCATAAATTTTATGTCTTACTTTAAGCTTCAGTTTAAAATTCATTTGTGTGTTAACTTATTTTACGTCATTAAGGGGGGGTTGTTCCCTCAAAGGTCACGTTAACTTTGTGCTTTGGTGGATAAAACCGATGTTTGGGGGTTGCCAGCTTCCATTCATTAATCAAATGGGTATTCTCATTGTGGATTAAATTTAAAAAAGTGCAAGTTTTTAAAAAAGGAAGTCTACGCCTATGATGTCATTATACCAGTTACATTAATTCAATGAGCTAAATTTTGGGCAGGGAAAATGGTCAATGACAAGGCGTTAATTGCCATATATAGTTGTTCTACATACAAAATTAATAACGCAGTCAGTGGCCATTTTAACAAGCAAAATAGCTTAGTGAGTTAATGTAATTGGTATTACACTAAAATAGCGCGGAACTCCAGCACATATAGTTTAGGTAAAAATCCGTATTAAGGTGCAGTCGGCTTTTGCAGTGGTATTACAGGTAAAATGAATGGTTAATAATTATCAATTTGGGCCTTTAGCGATACTACAGTTACCGTTGCTTAATAAGTTTTACAAACAACAAAAAGCCCGAGGCAAGGCCAAAGGCAATGAACAATTGTATGTTGCCCGTATCGCCAGCGGCGAAATTGTTGGTGGGGCAAGGCTGGCAGATATCAGCGGTTGTTGCTTTTTAACTGGTGTGCAGGTGGACACCAGTCACCAACGTAAAGGTGTGGCAAAAGCGTTGGTTAAGCTGTGTATTAAAGATTTGAATGAAAGCGGTTATACCTTTCCTTATGAACATTTAGCTGGCCTTTATCAAGCGCTGGGATTTGTTGAGGTCGACGGCGAGGATTTGCCTAACCCGCTGAAAACTCGCTTTGCACGTTATCAGGGGCAAGGTAGGGGGATTTTGGCGATGGTCTATAACGTTGGATAGCCATACGAAAATTGTCAACAAATCTGTTGACAACAGATTTGTTGACAGGGTAGTGATTTAAAAATAAGGGCTTTTTGACATTCATAGTAAAGCGCCCAGTTAACCGGGCGCTGGTGTTAGTGACTAATCACTGTTTTGGATTTAAACGTTACTGCTGGTATAACCCCGTTTCATACATTGCCCGGCGCATACCTCTGATGCGTTTTGTAGGCTATCAATAATATTGCGTAACCCGGCAGCTTGGGCAGCGCTCATATATGACTGGGTTGCATCATCTTCGTCGACAATTTTATCCAGCGATGTGCTGACGTATTGCAATGTATTGATGATTTCGTTGAGGGTTTGCTCTGGCGAGTCTTTTACCAATGGATTTGTTTGTTCACTCATAATTGCTGTCTCCTGATGTTGCTGCAGGTGAGCAGGGGGTAAGGTGAATAGAGCCAAATCGATTGGCAGTGATAGTATTTTGTGCGTTTGATAACGTTACAGGCAATAAAGCCGTGACGTGGGGCACATAAGTAATCGACTGTTTATTCTTACACCTGATAGAGTATAATTCACTCACTTTGACACTGTAAAATGAAGATATCGACCTGTGATCC
>JBLHHD010000061.1:0-9896 GCA_047614605.1 Alteromonadaceae bacterium | reverse complement strand
CCCATCATTAACTGGTACTATATACAGTATATCACTATTTACTAATATTATATACAGCATTGTCGGAAGCTGTGCTTAGTGGGTAATCAGGAATCCTTTTGCTTTAGAATGACTAAAGCCAAAAGAATTTGCCTTGTTTACGAAAATTTTAGTTCTCGCTGGTGAACGATTTCTAACCATATGGCGCTCTAGCAGTTGATCATATGCGTGGCTAATTGGTTAAATGACTGTCTAAGTTGTGCTCGTAATAGTGGATTGTCTATTTCGACATCCAGGGCTTTGTCCATGCAATACATCCATTGTTGTTTGAGCAGCTCACTGACCTCAAACGGCAAGTGTCTGGCTCGTAGTCGTGGATGACCATATTTTTTTTCGTATAACCCCGGACCACCCAGATAGCCAGACAGGTACTCAAAAAACTTCTCGTGTAACTGGGGCATCGAATGGGGGTGGATTGCCAATAGTTCGGCGGCTTTAGGATCACTTTGCATGATGTCATAAAAACGATTGGCAAGGTTGCGAGTACCTCTTTCTGATCCGATGATTTGATAAGGGCTTAATTGCGGTGTTGGGTGTACAGAAGGCGCGTTTGTAGGTTTTGATAGAAGCTTTTTGAGCAAGAAAGTCACCGTATCAGAGGCAAATAAAGGCGTATTTTACCCGGGTCCGCTTAGCGAGTCAATGAGTAGCGGTTATGGGTTGATAACCAGAGGGGGAGGAATTGTCGCGGCACAGAGGCTTCGCCGCTGCCGCGCCTACCAAAAATATCGTTTTTAGGGTTTCAAGGGCGAAGCCCATCCTGTTGTTAAGCCGGTTTACGAGCGGTCAGCGTATAATAGCCAGCACCGCCATTGTAGATAAACTTGGCTAAGCGGCTGGCAATACCTTCGTGCCATTCGGTTTGCTGGCGATGAAATTCAGTTTCAATCAATTGACTTAAATCCGGGTCGGGTGAGGTCAGTTTGGCTTCTATGGCATGAATGGTTTCAAGTAATTGAGCCGAAACATCGGTAAATCGAACCTGACGAAAACCACCATATTCAATGATTTGCTGGCTGTGAGTCGCATTTAACGAACCGCTGATACATAACCACTGACTTAATCGCTCATGCAAGTCAGTGGGCATTGGCTCATTTAAATAGACATCAGAAATAGCGATAAATCCACGCGGTTTAAGTACCCGGTACATTTCGGTCAGGGCTCTTTTGCGATTGCCAAAGGTGCTGAGGGCACATTCGCAAAACACCACATCGAAGCTGTCACTTCTAAAGGGCAGATGAGTGGCATCCCCCTGTAAAATATTGATTTTTTGACGGCCAAAGTTGTTTTTTGCTATTTTTAGGTTAGCTATTCCCCGATCAACGGCATAAGTGGTGGCACCAAAGGTATTCGCCAGATAATGGGCGGTGGTGCCTTTGCCAGCGGCTACGTCGAGTACTTTGCTTTGTCGGTTAACCAGCGTTTGTAAAGCAAGTTGATGTGTCAGGTTTAGTCCGCCCGGGTGAAAGCTGTCACCCAGTAATAATTGGGTAAGCGGGAGTTGGTAAAAATCGACACAGCAACGTGATAACATTTATAAGGTACTCTTATTAATTGACCAATCGTACTTTTTGTAGTGTAACGTTAAAGGACCACACTTATCCAGCCTGTTTTTAAGGGGGGGGGCCGCAAAACCACTAATATAGTTAATTAACCCGTGTTCTTTGCTTTGAGCCGCTGGTATTGCCATGCGGGCAAAGTCATCCAGGTACCAATCGAATATTTTTGATACTGTAATTGCCTTACAATTATCGTCAATGGTGACGTTTTGTGTATCATTAATAAAGTCAATGGCAGCTTGTTGTAAAAAAGGTTCAAGCTCAATACCTACAGGCAGTTGTGGACGCATCGCCGGGCACGAAGCACTGGCGCAGTTTAAGACAAAGTGGAGGCGAGGATCGGCTTTGGTGTGCACCATTTTTTGCTGTTCAAGCTGGTATAAATTATAGGTTTTACCACCAATGACAAACTTTTGATTGTAGAAAAACCCCAACCCCTTGATGACCTCTATCGGGGCTTTAATGTCAGTGACTGACTCCAAAGGCCAGTTGAGTAAAATGGTGTGTATGACCAGCGCATTGTAGCTGTAAATCCAATAAGCCAATGCGTGTTGCTCGCTGGCAAAACGCTCTGGAGTATTTTCTGGGCTGTAACGGGCCACAGCCGCTAAATAACGGGATAAATTACTTTGCCCATCCAGGCTGTCCTGCCACTTTTGATAATCAACATTACCTTGAGCATCAACAAATCGTTGGAGCAGTTTTTCTAGTGACTGATGAGAAAAGCCCTCGGCGGGGAAGTTCTCAGGCAAAGGGGCTTCAATGGTGTGCAGTCGGCTTTGGGTATTGTAGAACCAAAAACCGCCAAGCAGGGCACAAATGATGGCTATAATCAGGATTGTTTTCATCAGATGGTCACCACTTCTATCGCCAGGTTGTGACCTGCGGCGACTGAAATAGCGCCACCCATAGGCTGGCGTTTTTGACGAATAGGATTAAGTACGGTTTGTTCGAGTTCATCCCGGTAAAACAGGTTGTAGGTATCAAATGGAATTATTCGTTTACCATCTGGATGGGCGATGTGGACACAGCTTTTACGAATACTGCGCAAATCAAACGAGTAGGCATCAATAAACTCCATGATCACAATGCGAAAGATATTTTCGTAACCCAGCGTTGGGAAAATCGTTTGCCAGCTGACTTTTTTCGCGCCAGCGGCCAGTAAACGACTCACCGCGTTGGGCTGGCTAACAGGGGAGTGATGGGTCGAAAACAATTCAAACAGCTGTTGTTGAATGCCATTTTCGTTTTCGTAGCTAATGGTGTTTCGACCCCCCTGTATCAACGCTTGCGGGTCTATCAGTCCGGTAAGTGGAATGAATTTATCTGGCAGTTTTAACGCATAAGCCATGGCAATAGTGTCGGCATGACAAGGCACCGGGATAATGTCTTCGGGTAAAAACAAGTCGCATTGCTGGAGTATATTACGCCGCACCTCGGTGAGAGTGAGACGGTCACGGTCCGATTGATAACCGCCTTGATAATTGTCTAACCGACCAGCAACCTGCACTGGCTGAAAGGTGATCCCCCGTATACAAGGTTGTTTAACGGCAAATTCGATAATTTCGCCCAACTGATCGTCATTCACCCCCCGGCGAATGGTGACGACTAATGTGGTGGCAATGTTGAGTTTGTTAAGTCGTTCGATGGCTTTTTGATGAATTTTTTTCAGCGGACTGGCCCGTAACACTTCGATACTTTTATTGTGCAGGGAGTCAAACTGTAAATACACCTCCAGACCTGGGGAATAGGTGGCCAAGCGGGTGGCAAAGGCTTCATCCTGAGCGATTTTAAGGCCATTGGTGTTAACCAGTAAATGTTTGACCGGACGCTTTTTAACTTCATCTAAAATGGCAAAAAAGTCAGGGTGTAAGGTCGGCTCACCGCCAGAAATTTGAATAATATTAGGCTCACCTTCATTTTTCACCGCCAAATCAAGCATTGCTCTGATTTGTTCCATGCTACGGTGGGTTAAACGCTCTGGTGAGCTGGAGGCATAACAGGTTGGGCACCTCAGATTGCAATGATCAGTGACCTCAATTAAAACGGTACAGCCATGTTGCTCATGATCAGGGCAAATGCCGCAATCATAAGGGCAACCCCACTTTACCGGGGTATTGTAACACTGGGTTTGCTCCGGGGTTTTGATAAAAACTTCGCGGGCACGGCGGTAGTAATCAATGTCGTCGGCCAGCATCACTTTTTGGGCACCATGCTCGGGGCAGCGTTTAAGCATCCATACGGCACCATCCATAAACACAATTTTACCGTCAACCCGTTCAAGGCAAACAGAGCAAATCGAAATAGCGGTATCGTAAAACTGGTAAGGTCTTTGTTTGATCATGTGGTTGCGGCCATTTATTGGTTAAATTGTCAGGCAAATAAAACAGTACGTCAGTCACTATATACTAAAGTCAGGTCAAAATGGCGATTGTGTACTTTGGCGAGACTATGGCAATACTATGGGATTGTTTATATGAGCGTTGTTTGAGGCGATTTCTTTCAGTTTTTGTAAAGGAAATGAATGCGCTGGAGTATGACTCGGGGAATAAAGCACCAAGGCCCTGATGCTTGGTAGAAACTGTCAGGGCACTTCTCTCGGAGCTTGTCCGAGAATAGGGCTAGTTCTGAGGGAAAGTCGGTTTGAGATAGTTTTCGCGGTTTTTTCAGGCGAATAGTTTTACTATTTAATTGGAAAAAGCGCGGAAAATAGCCAAATCCGAATTTTCCTCAGTCGAGTCTCATTCTCGGACAGGCTCCTAGTCCAGGCTTGAGGTTAGTTATACAAAAATGCATTGATCCTCGAAGCGACTTTGGATTTATAACGACGGCTAACCTTTAAGCTTTGACCGTTATGAAGTATTACAATGACTTCACCGTTGATATCGTTGGTGACTTCGGCAATCTTGTCTTTATTGACTATGTTTGAGCGGTGAATACGAATAAATTTTGTCGGGTCAAGTTCGTCTTCAAGTTGCTTCATGGTTTTTCTTACCACATGGGTTTTGCCTTTAAAGCAATTAAAACACATGTAATCACCCGCCGCTTCAATGGAGTTGATCATCTGATTGTTAAGGCGAATGTGCTCGGCCCCACTGCGAATGATGATAGCATCGTTATGCTGCGGTTCTTCGTCAATAACTGGCGGGGTAAACTGGCCGCTCATCAGTGAAAAATGCTTTTCAAAATATGAAGGCGGTCTTTGGGTTCCACTGGTGTGTGATTGATAATGACTTTGTGTTGATTTCATTTTGATATCCACCGTTGCCTGAATAAAGTTGTCACAGTCCGCTGTACGTTTTACTATAGGGTCGTTTTTCGATGACTATCAACAGTAATGAACAAGCGTTTCGTCTTAAGTCGTTCGTGGGGTAATAATGACATTTACCAGGAGGCTTAATAAGGCATGAATATGTAAAAACGTCGGCGTGTGTTTTACAAAAGTTTTACACAAAAACCAGGCTCGAAAAATGCCAGGCGATGACAAATAATGATGGAGCCGTTAAGGTAGATCACTCCCTTGGTTTGCGCACGGTAAATGACTTTTTTATTTTCTTTTGTGCATATACGCACATAAATTGTGTTTGCTTCGCTCTTTTTAATCTAACAGAACTCAGTACAATAGGCTCATCTTTTGGTGTCAGGGCACAGGTCAATATGTTAAAAAATACCAATACAAGTTATGGACTGCTGGCGATTGTGCTGCACTGGCTGGTGGCTGTGTGGATCATCGGCTTGTTTGTACTTGGCTGGTATATGGTTGATTTGGGTTACTATGATGACTGGTATCAAACCGCCCCGCAGTGGCACAAGTCACTGGGAATTTTACTGGCATTGACTATGGTTGTCAGATTATTGTGGCGCTGGTTTAATCCCAAACCACACATTAGCGGATCACCCATGGTAAAAAAGGCCGCTGAGGTGGTGCACACTTTACTGTATGGCTGGGTCGGGCTGGTCATTGTCAGTGGTTATTTAATTTCTACTGCCGATGGGCGGGCGATTGAAGTTTTCGACTGGTTTGAAATACCGGCAACGCTTACCGGCATTGCCAACCAGGAAGATATCGCTGGAGTGGTGCACTGGTATCTGGCTGTTGGTTTGCTGTCAATGGCCGCTCTTCATGCGCTGGCAGCGATTAAACATCAGTTGATTGACCGGGATGGCACGTTGAGCAAAATGTTTAAAACACAATAATATATACCCAAGTGACTTCAAAATGCAGGATTCAGTGGGCGTTAAAAACGCTTTAGGCAAGACAGATGGGTGTCGGTTTAGTCATTCTATATCAAGGCTATTTAACGCCGCATAAAGCGTTTTCAAACCCACCCGTGGGCGTCTCTGAGCGATTCCACTTCTGTGTTCCACTGGTTTGAAAGGGCTGGCCATTCCTACACCAGTGAGCCTTGAATTGAAACCGATCAGAGGCGCTGAAACTCGTATTTTGAAGTCACTTGGGTATAAGTAATGATTAATTTAAATGAATGAGGTTGTTGAATATGTTCGTAAATCAGTTAAAAAAACCGTTGATTAAAACGTTGGTACCTGCACTTTTATTGTCAGTGGCCTCAATGCAAGCCAGTGCTGCCGATTATGTTATTGATACCAAAGGGCAACATGCTTTTATTCAGTTTAAAATTCAGCATTTAGGTTATAGCTGGCTATTGGGGAATTTTAATACCTTTGAAGGTAAATTCAGCTATGATGCCAATGATGTTAATGCGACCAAGGTCGCTTTAACCATCGATACCAATAGTGTTGATTCTAATCATGCAGAGCGTGATAAACACTTACGGGGCAAAAAGTTTTTAGATGTTAAAGCGTTTCCACAAGCCAAATTTGTATCGACCAAAGTGGTCAGCGAAGGAGGTAAAAAGTCAGTATTACACGGTGATTTGACATTACACGGCGTAACTAAAAATGTTGCCATCCAAGTGAATGAAATTGGTGGTGGCAAAGATCCATGGGGCGGCTATCGTCAGGGATTTGAAGGTAAAACTACTTTTGCTCTGGCAGACTTTGGTATTATGACTAATTTGGGGCCTGCATCGCAAAATGTTGAAATGTACTTGTCCATCGAAGGGGTTCGTTTGTAACGTTGCTTGTCTTGCTTTGATTGATGTGTTGCAGGCGAAAGTTAATCGCCTGCAACCATAACCTGTTAACTTTAAACCCAGGTTATTTATTTTGACGGGCTTGGAAAGCGACCATTTGCTCTGGGGTCGCTTTAGTCTGATGATTTGCTTTCCATTGTTCATAAGTCATGCCATAAACTTCTTCACGGGCCACTTCAAGATCCATTTCTTCACCCAAATTTTCGGCCTCAGCTTTATACCATTTGGACAAACAGTTACGGCAAAAGTCACCGGCTATCATTAAGTCGATATTTTGAACGTCTTTGTTATCATCCAAATGTTTTAAGAAACGACGAAATACCGCCGCTTCGATTTCTGTTTTTTGACTCATTACTTTTCTCATCGGTTAAAATACAGACCTAAGTCTGTTGTAGGGCGCAACTATATCAATTGTATTGGGTTGCATCAAGTGACCCCGTTAGACTGGCTTTAGCCTGAACGCTGGACTTTCAGTCTGCAGCTTTTAATCCACCGCCTTTAGATCATTCCCCAGGGCTTAAAGCTTTTCACTTTGCAGTCAATATATCCGGTAGCAATCAAAATCAAAATCAAGAAAAGTGAACTCATGGACCTGATAACCGATCAAATCAACCAATTTATGCATTTGCACAAGCCTCCCGAACACACCGTTGCAGAGCGAAAAGGCACCTCCCAGCTAACCTCCCCCTCCAGTCCAAACAACTAGGGTCTTTTGCCTGACATCGTTAATATCTCTGAAGAAGGCAAAGGCAGGGCTGCCAGTGACAATGGCGGCAAGTCACTATGAGAGGGTTTATACCAGTTACATTAATTCAATGAGCTAAATTTTGGGCAGGAAAACTGGTCAATGACAAGGCGTTAATTGCCGTATATAGTTGTTCTACATACAAAATTAACAACGCAGTCAGTGGCTATTTTAACAAGCAAAATAGCTTAGTGAGTTAATGTCATTGGTATTATATAAGCTGGCGACCAATCAACAAGACGAAGCCCCTGTCGCAGAAGATGCAGCGCAGAATGGCCCAATGGATGCCGCTATTCAAACGATTCAAAAACGAATTACTGACCTTCAGGAACAAATGGAAGCATTAAAAGACAAAGAGGATGAAGCGTCACATGAGCTACTCGAACAGCTAGAAACCGAGCTAATGGCATTAAACGTCCAGCTGATGGCGCTTAATAATAAAAAGCTCGAACAGTTAAAAGCAGACAAAGTATAGGATTTGATGTTTTTCGGGGTCCACCAAAAAATAAAGTCTTGATAAAATCACTGTGATTATTCTTTATCTCCCGGTAAGAGTCGTAAAATTCACAATTTAAAGGCTCAGCGTTTTTGACCCTAATAATTTTACACCATAAAAATATAATAAAATTGCATTTTGTCCCTCTTAATTTTAATCATTACCCCTGCTAAACTATAATTATTCCTGATATGGCGGTTTTGTCTATTTAATCGTCTTTATACAGACCATAGTTATTGGGTTATTGTTGATGTCGTGAACCCCGGAAGTGTTATTTATAGTGATGGTTCGCCAGTCGATAACGGCGCTAAAGAAAGCAGATTCACTCATCATAAAACCGTCATTTGGGCGCTGACATTGCTGCACATACGCATCAAATCACTGGCACCATTATTGCCAATCCTCCGGGTTTCTTCTATTACCCGGTAAGCGCCATCAGACATCAAGATCACTGAACCCGCTTTTAACGGTTTCTTAAACAGATCAAGTTTGAAATCATGGGAAAGTCTCAATAATCAATCTTAAATTATGAAAAATTGGCCACGATAAAAGGGTATGCTTCATTTGCCGTGGCAAATATTGATTAATACGCTATATTATATTAAAGCAAACTTTTTCTAAGTCGTTAAAATGCCCCTGTGTCAGGATAGTTGTCATCACTAAATTTCAAATTAAGTTAGGACTGTGAGCCTGTAGGTTCAGTAATGTTGAATCCCGATAGTGTTGAAAATATTACTGAAAGAAAAGCAGTATAAAAATAGGTAATAAAAACGACCTTGAAAACACCGAAATCGGCGCAATTGTTAGATATTTGGGCTTTAGAAAGCCACAAAAAATCATCTTCAAATGTGTAAACCTATAACGATGCTTAATCCATTACCAAAGGAACCGTTAAAATGAGTGATATTGATAAATCTTTTTTTTATATGGTACCTAGTATAATGGTAGTACCAGGTTTTGTCTACCTTTTTTTTATGATTAATATAACACTTTATTCACTGATATTAATGTTTGCTTGTGCGCTCACATTGAGTTTTTTTGCTGGCCATATTTTATATAAAAAGGCGCAATCATTATATTCGGCATTAGAACTGTATCATCAACAAACGAATGATACTTATGTTCTTCAAACAGAGGCTTATAGTGAAACCTTGGAGTCGCTGATGGGAGAAGTAATACCTATTGTTTCTAAACAGATAAACGCATCAAAACAACATACTGAACAAGAAATTTGTAGCCTAACCGATACATTTTCCAAAATGTCTAAAAAAATTGGTGTTTTACTCGAAAAACAAAAGCAAAATGATGATGAGGCTGCTATCAGTCTATTGTTAGTAGGTGTCGAAGCTATCTTGGAAGGTGTTGTGTGTGAACTCGGTAAGTCAATTCTTACGGGTGAAGGAATGACTCGCGAAGTAGAATCGCTATCGGAACATACAGCTAAGCTGGAAGGTATGGCTAATGAGGTTCGAGAGGTTGCCGACAATATCAATCTACTATCTCTAAATGCCTCTATTGAGGCTGCAAGAGCGGGTGAAAATGGGCGAGGTTTTGCTGTGGTGGCTGATGAAGTCAGAAAGCTTGCTCGTACATCTGCCAATACAGGGGCAAAGATTAAAAAAGCGGTTGAAGACATTCATACAGCAACGAAACAAGCGATAAATTTAACCAGGTCTACGGCGATCATCGGCAAGGAAACAATCAAAAATAGCTCAGCGTTTATTGATAATATATTGTTCGATATTCAAGCAACTGCAAATTCTTTTAAAGAAAATGCACAAACGCTGACTGAATCCTCTGAGCAAATTCAACATGAAGTTTATCATGTAATCTCCGCCTTGCAATTTCAAGATAGAGTCAGCCAGATGCTTGACCATGCAGAGCATAATTTAGATGATCTCAATCAAGTATTACTCAGCAATAAAGACATAACACATACAGAA
>JBLHHD010000060.1:0-9946 GCA_047614605.1 Alteromonadaceae bacterium | reverse complement strand
ATGACGAATGGTTGAAAAACAAGCGACAATGTATAATGATTTATGCCTCGTTACTTAAACCCCAACTTAGCTCAGCTATTAAGCAAAAACTAATTTAAACTCGTATTTTGTCGAAAATACGCTCAGATACCTTATAAGTTGTTGATAAATAGTAACAATTTTTATAAAAATGGTAAATCCTACAGCTATACGGGCGGATGTCCCACTCGTTAACTGGGGAATAAAAGTTATTTTTTAGGCTTTATGGCGATAGTAATCATTCGCTGGCTGTAATATTGTATTTGTGTCGGGTAGGCCAGACAACTTAAATCCTCAAGTAACAAGGGGTTATAAGTAGAAGCGTAAGCAATAAGTTCTCTGTTAAAGAGTAGTGAAATGATACTTATTCATACGTTGATGCAAGTAAGAGTTGCCGAGCTATCTTAAATTGTAAATATGAGAAGGAAATATTCATGAAACAAGTAAATACAACTAACATCTGTGCAACAGTCGCTGGCATTTTATCCGTATCAGCCGCCGTTCTTGGTACTATCGTTCAAATATTGGTGTTATAACTAAGCCACACATTGGAATGTGTAATGCAGCCGACTTGAGGGACGCTTTAATCGGTTGCTGTTAATCTTCTTTTTCCGCCTTTTCTACTTAATACCATCAAATATACCGCATATGCATGATCTTTAAATACCTAATAATTATCAAATTACCCCGTTAAAAGTGCCACTTAGCATGTTTATTCACAAAAATTAAATTTATATTTAACCATTGTCTTTGAAATGTTAATAGGGTTCATTCTGTTGATTTATAACCGTTAAATTTATATTCAAGCTTGCTTTTACGCCGTAATGAGCACATTTTAGCTTAAAAATATCAATTGCTGAGTGGTTTTTAGACTTTTAAAGGTAGCTATCATTCAATTGTTATAGTATTGTAAATTACATCGGGTGACGGGGGAACTCAAAACCCATTGAAGGTGAGACGGGCTACAACAAAACGATAAAAAATTACAATTTACCCAGTCTCCTAAAACATAAAAAATAACAAGGGTTTAATGATGAAACAAATAAATACAACTAATATCTGTACAGCTGTCGTTGGCATTTTATCTGTATCGGCAACATTGATTGGCACGGTAACCCAATTGGTCCTGCTATAACGTATCCATTACTTTAACCGACACAACCAAATTAGAGGACGCTCTAAGTTGGTTGCTGTTAATCCTCTTATATATGGTTCAGTCGTCATTAACCAATTTACTCATTCACCTTTATAACCTCAGCCTCATTGATAATTCACTCTCATTTACCTCACCGGCAGTAGCTTTTTTTTGATCTTAGTCATCGACTATATAAACCAAAGCTGTACCACGTCAAAAAATCCCGTATGATAAAGTCAAAACAAGGTTAACCAACTAGGACATGATCACATGATTAACTCAACTGACAATCGAACCACCGCAGGGCTTTTTGGTGCCAACGGACGTATGGGCAGGGCGCTGATTGAGGCGATTGAAGCCGAACGTTTACTTACCTTGTCTTGTGCGTTTGTCCGCAACGGCTCAGCGCTGGTTGGCGTAGATACGGGCAGTTTAATTGGTCATGCGCCAATGGGCACCGCACTCAGTGCCAGAGGCGATTGTTATGATGAATGTAATACCGAGGTATTTATCGATTTTACCTTGCCCGATGCGTTGACTGGGCACATAAATTGGTGCCGCGAGCAGCGTAAAAAGATGGTCATTGGCACTACCGGACTAACTCCGGCGCAGCTGGCGTTAATTGACGAGGCGGCCCAGGATATTGCGATTGTGTTTGCGCCTAACTTTAGTGTTGGGGTTAATGTGATGATTAACTTACTTAAAACAACGGCTGCCACCATGGGCCAAACCAGTGATATTGAGATTGTTGAAGCTCACCATCGCTTCAAGCAGGACGCGCCCTCGGGCACGGCTGTTAAGTTCGGCGAAGTGATTGCACAACAGCTCGGACGAGATTTAAGTAAATGTGCGGTTTATGGCCGAAAAGGCGTTGAAGCACAGCGAAGCCCCGAAACCATTGGTTTTGCTACAATAAGAGCGGGCGATATTGTTGGTGAGCATACTGTAATGTTTGCAGATATCGGTGAGAGGCTTGAAATCAGCCATAAAGCCACGAGTCGTTTAACATTTGCCAAAGGGGCTGTACGAGCTGCACTGTGGCTGAAAAACAAACCGCCAGGACTTTACGACATGCAATCAGTGCTTGGTTTGAAGTAGAATACTGTGTGTTTTGCTGACTTGATGGTCAGATCTTAAGTAAAGGGTTGTTTTTAACAATGTTGCTAACTACGCGGTAAAATTTGTTTTAAAATATGATAGCAATAGCGGATTAATTAGACTAGAATACGCCAAATTCAACTGGGTGACTTATAGCCCTGCTAAAGGTTTACACTTGGCACTTATTGAAAATAACAAAAACGGGTTACTAAGCTATTGGCTTTAAACCCGTTTTTTGCTGTTTGGAGGTTAACTTGACTACATCATCTGCGCTTTTGGTATTAGAAGACGGCACAACTTTTCGCGGACGCGCATTCGGCGCACTGGGGCTTTGTGTTGGAGAAGTTGTTTTTAATACTTCGATGACAGGTTACCAGGAGATACTCACCGACCCTTCTTATGCAGAGCAAATCGTAACCCTTACTTATCCCCACATCGGCAATACCGGCATCAATTCAGAAGATGAAGAATCAGATAATATCTGGGCCAAAGGCTTAATTATCAGAGACTTGCCTTTATTGCACAGTAACTTTCGTAGTGAAGAAAGCCTCAGTGATCACCTCAAACGCCGTAACATTTTGGGCATTTGCGATATCGATACCCGCAAGTTGACTCGTATCTTAAGAGAAAAAGGCAGCATGAATGGTTGTATCATTGCCGCTGACGATGCTCAAAGCCTTGATGTTGCTAAAGCGATGGCAAAGGTTAAAGACTTCCCCGGTTTAAAAGGCATGGACTTAGCTAAAGTGGTTTCGACCAAAAAAGCGTTTAACTGGGATGAAGGTGGCTGGACACTGGGCAAAGGTTATTCCAAATTGGCGGATGCTGACAGAAAGTTCCATGTTGTCGCTTATGATTACGGGGTTAAACGTAATATCCTGCGAATGATGGTTGACCGGGGTTGTCAATTAACGGTGGTACCTGCACAAACGCCTGCCGATGAAGTATTGGCAATGGCACCAGATGGTATTTTTCTCTCCAATGGCCCAGGCGACCCACAGCCTTGTGATTACGCCATTAAAGCGATTAAGCAAATTCTTGAAACTGACATTCCGGTTTTTGGCATCTGTCTGGGTCACCAGTTATTGGGGTTAGCCAGTGGAGCAAAGACGGTCAAAATGAAATTCGGTCACCACGGTGCGAATCACCCTGTACAGGATATTGATTCGAAGACGGTGATGATCACCAGCCAAAACCACGGGTTTGCAGTTGATGGTGAGTCATTGCCAGATAATCTTAAAATCACCCATAAGTCTTTGTTTGATGGGACGCTGCAAGGCATTCACCGTACAGACAAACCGGCATTTAGTTTTCAGGGGCATCCTGAGGCAAGTCCGGGACCCCATGAAGCCGCCGTATTGTTCGATCACTTTATCGAATTGATGAACAAAAACCAGTAATTGCCAGATTGAGATAAAGAGATAATCAGATTATGCCAAAACGAGACGATTTAAAAAGTATCCTTATCCTGGGTGCTGGCCCCATTGTTATTGGTCAGGCTTGTGAGTTTGACTATTCGGGCGCACAAGCGTGTAAAGCCCTGCGCGAAGAAGGTTATCGGGTAGTATTGGTTAACTCCAATCCAGCGACCATTATGACTGACCCGGATATGGCCGATGCCACTTATATAGAGCCTATTCACTGGGAAGTGGTCGAAAACATCATTGCCAAAGAGCGTCCAGATGCCATATTGCCAACCATGGGTGGCCAAACGGCCCTTAACTGTGCGTTAGAGCTTGACAAGTATGGGGTACTTAAAAAGTACAATGTACAAATGATTGGTGCCACCGCCGATGCTATCGACAAAGCCGAAGATCGTAACCGCTTTGATAAGGCGATGAAAAGCATTGGCCTTGATACGCCAAGAGCGAAAATTGTCCACAGTATTGACGAAGCACTAGAAGCTAATAAAGTGCTGGGTTTCCCTTGTATTATCCGTCCTTCATTTACCATGGGTGGCTCAGGCGGCGGTATTGCTTACAATATGGAAGAGTACCTCGAAATTTGTAGCAATGGTCTGGACCTATCACCTACCAATGAGTTGTTGATTGATGAATCACTGATTGGTTGGAAAGAATATGAAATGGAAGTGGTACGTGACAAAAATGATAACTGTATCATTGTTTGTGCGATTGAAAACATCGATCCGATGGGTGTACACACGGGTGACTCAATTACCGTAGCACCGGCGCAAACCCTGACAGATAAAGAATATCAAATTATGCGTAACGCCTCGTTGGCTGTTTTGCGTGAGATCGGTGTTGAAACTGGCGGCTCAAACGTCCAGTTTGGTATCTGCCCAGATACTGGCCGTATGGTTATTATCGAAATGAACCCACGGGTTTCTCGCTCATCAGCATTGGCATCCAAAGCCACCGGTTTCCCTATCGCTAAAATCGCTGCCAAATTGGCCGTCGGTTATACACTTGATGAATTGGCGAATGATATTACCAGCGGGATCACCCCGGCATCATTTGAACCGTCTATCGATTATGTTGTTACTAAAATTCCTCGTTTTAACTTTGAAAAATTTGCGGGTGCCAACGATCGTTTAACCACCCAGATGAAATCAGTGGGTGAGGTGATGGCGATTGGTCGTAACCAGCAAGAGTCATTGCAAAAAGCGTTACGGGCACTCGAAGTGGGCGTTCATGGTTTTGAACCAATTATTGAACCGGGTGACGAAGATGCTCACGCTCGTTTAATTCACGAGTTAAAAGAACCGGGTGCCGAGCGTATCTGGTATATCGCCGATGCTTTTCGCCATGGCTTAGACATTGATGCGATTTATAAACTGACCAAAATTGATATTTGGTTTTTGGTGCAGATTGAAGACATTGTTAATCTTGAAGCACAAGTCCAGCGTGACGGTGTATCAGGGCTTAATGACGACTTTTTGAGACAATTAAAACGCAAAGGTTTCGCTGATAAGCGCATTGCTGACCTGCTAGGTATTGCTGAATCAGAATTACGCAAAAAACGCCTCCAATCAAACATACTGCCAGTATATAAACGGGTAGATACTTGCGCTGCTGAATTCGCTTCGGATACGGCTTACATGTATTCGACTTACGATGAAGAGTGCGAAGCTAATCCGACTGACCGTAAAAAAATCATGGTGATTGGTGGCGGACCTAACCGTATTGGTCAGGGTATCGAATTTGATTATTGCTGCGTTCACGCTTCACTGGCATTACGCGAAGACGGTTACGAAACCATCATGGTTAACTGTAACCCCGAAACGGTATCAACCGACTATGACACCTCAGATCGATTGTATTTTGAACCGGTGACCCTTGAAGATGTGTTGTCTATCGTTGCAGTAGAAAAACCGGTTGGCGTGATCGTTCAGTATGGTGGTCAAACACCACTTAAACTGGCTCGTGAACTTGAAGCTAACGGCGTGCCTGTGATTGGCACACCGCCAGATGCTATTGACCGTGCAGAAGACCGCGAGCGTTTTGTGCAGATGGTACAGCGTCTGAACTTGTTACAACCAGAAAATGCCACCGTTACCTCGGTAGATGAAGCTTTGGTTAAGGCGGTTAAAATTGGTTTTCCAATGGTGGTGCGTCCTTCGTATGTGCTTGGTGGTCGGGCAATGGAAATTGTCTATGACGAAACCGATTTAAAACGTTACATGACCGAAGCGGTTAGTGTCTCCAACGAAGCACCGGTATTGCTTGACCGTTTCCTTGATGACGCTATCGAAGTTGATATCGATGCGGTATGCGATGGTAAAGAGGTGATTATCGGTGGGGTAATGGAACATATCGAACAAGCTGGGGTTCACTCAGGCGATTCGGCGTGTTCATTGCCACCGCAAAGCTTGTCTAAAGACATTCAGGACAGAATGCGTGCTCAGGTGAAAGCTATGGCGCTCGAATTGGGGGTTGTCGGTTTGATGAATACCCAGTTTGCGGTTAAAGCGGGCAAAATCTATTTGATTGAAGTTAACCCTCGTGCGGCTCGTACCATTCCATTTGTTTCTAAAGCCACTGGTGTGCCACTGGCTAAAATCGCGGCTAGAGTGATGGCGGGTAAATCATTAGCTGAGCAGGGGATCACCAAAGAAACTATTCCTCCGTATTATTCGGTTAAAGAAGTGGTGATGCCGTTTAACAAGTTTGCTGGTGTTGATCCACTACGTGGGCCAGAAATGCGCTCAACCGGTGAAGTGATGGGGGTTGGTGAAACGTTTGCTGATGCTTATGCCAAAGCGCAATTGGGTGCTAGCAACACCGTACCAAAAGATGGTCGTGCATTAATTTCAGTCAAAGACAGCGACAAAGACAAAGTAATTGAGTTGGCTAACCGACTCCAGGGGTTGGGTTTTGAGATTGATGCAACCCGAGGTACCTATAACGCCTTAACTGAAGCGGGAATTAATTGCCGTAAAGTCAATAAAGTGTTCGAAGGGCGACCTCACATACTCGACAGAATCAAAAACAGCGAGTACAGTTACATCATTAACACCACCGAAGGCCGTCAGGCTATCGAAGACTCCAAAGTCTTACGGCGGGGTGCTTTGCGCTATAAAGCCAATTATACCACAACGTTAAACGCCGCTTTTGCTACTTGTCAGGCGCATACTGCCGATGACCGTAGCACCGTGACTTCTTTGCAAGAGTTGCATAGAAGAATTGGATAAAAAACGATAAAACGTTAAACAAGAACTTGATAAAGAACTAAAGAAGAGAAATACCGAATGAGTCAAATACCAATGACAGTGCTCGGAGAGGCACAATTAAGAGATGAATTAACCCGGTTGAAAACGGTTGACCGGCCACGGATCTCCAAATCTATCGCCATTGCCCGCGAGCATGGCGATTTGAAGGAAAACGCCGAATACCATGCCGCCAAAGAGCAGCAAGGTTTTTGCGAAGGTCGTGTCCAGGATATTGAAGCTAAACTGTCCAATATTCAGGTGATTGACATCACTAAAATACCAAACACCGGCAGGGTTATTTTCGGAACTACGGTGACAATTATCAACTGCGAAACTGATGAAGAGAAAACTTACCGGATTGTTGGTGAAGACGAAGCTAATTATAAACTCGACATGATCTCGGTGACCTCACCGATCGCTCGTGGTTTGATTGGCAAGACAGTCGATGACGTGGTAAATATTCAAACGCCTAGTGGCAAGATTGAATTTGAGATCACTGAAGTATTGTATGTTTAATACCATCAACGGATATTAGTCATAAAAAACCGCCTTGTGGCGGTTTTTTTCTGAGCTTAAGCTTAAATCCGTGGGATAGTGATTTTTTGCTCTGGGCTGGTTTTAAACAATACCAGCATGTTGCCGATGGTGTGAACTTTGGTTGCTCCAGTTTCACGGACAATCGCGTCAATCATCAGCGTTTTGGTATCTCGGTCCTCTGCGACGACTTTAATCTTGACAAGTTCATGAAAAGCGATGGCTAGTTCGATTTCGGCGATGACGGCTTCGGTTAAACCGTTGGAGCCCATCAGGACTACAGGTTTGATATCATGGGCAAGGCCACGTAAATGCTGGATCTGTTTTTTTGATAAATTCATTAAATTACAAATTAATTCTTTGGTTAGAGGTTGAATTCCGGCTATTCTACCGCCATCTGAAGTACATTACTAATTGTCCGTGACGTTAAAGCTAGATAAATGACAAAAAAGAAGCAATCGGCGAGTTCGCAACGCTGGCTTAAAGAGCACTTCGATGATAAGTATGTCAAACAGGCGCAAAGTCAGGGGTTACGGTCTCGGGCGGTTTTTAAAATCGACGAGATCCAGCAAAAGGATAAATTAATTAGACCGGGAATGATGGTGATCGATCTCGGTGCTGCACCGGGTGGCTGGTCACAGTTTTGTACTGATGTCGTTGGTGGCAATGGTACGGTAGTCGCCTGTGATATTTTGCCGATGGATGCTATTGCAGGGGTTGATTTTTTGCATGGTGATTTTAGGGAAGATGAGGTGCTTAATGCTTTACTTGAGCGAATTGGTGGGCGAAATGTCGATGTTGTGATGTCTGATATGGCCCCTAATATGTCGGGTAATGGCAGTGTTGATCAGAGTCGCTCAATGTACTTGGTTGAGCTGGCGCTGGATATGTGTCGTCAGGTGCTTAAGCAAAAGGGCAGTTTTGTGGTAAAGGTATTTCAAGGAGAAGGTTCCGAGGAATATATCAAAGAAGTTAGAACGCTATTTACCGCTGTTAAAATTCGCAAACCTGATTCCTCCAGAGCACGCTCCAGTGAGGTTTATCTAGTGGCTACCGGATTCAAATTGTAGTAGATTAGTAGCGTTAACGTACTGTACAGCCAATTGGTATGATAACAAACACCTTTGACGGCTGAATTGTTGATTAAGGCAGGTGTTAAACTGCCAACGCAGTAAAATTTTATTTAAATTAAAAGAGGTCATTACCTTGAGTGATATGGCAAAAAATCTGATTCTATGGTTGGTTATTGCTGTCGTTTTAATTTCAGTGTTTAAGAGTTTTACCCCTGATAACCAGGTGGAGCAGCAAACGGATTATACTCAGTTTTTAAAAGAGGTTAGTCAGGGAGAAATTCGTGAAGTGCGAATGTCTCAGGATGGCAGCATCAAAGGAATGAGACGTAATGGCGAGCAGTTTGAAATTATGCAACCAACCTATGATGATAAATTGGTTGATGAATTGTATAAACACAACGTGCGTTTTATTGGCGTCCCTCCAGAAGAACCCAGTATCCTGGCAAATATTTTAATTTCATGGTTCCCGATGATTTTATTGATTGGGGTATGGATTTTCTTTATGCGCCAAATGCAAGGCGGCGGTGGTAAAGGGGCAATGACGTTTGGTAAGAGTAAAGCCAAATTGTTGTCTGAAGATCAAATTAAAACCACCTTTTCTGATGTCGCGGGTTGTGAAGAAGCTAAAGAAGACGTTGAAGAGCTGGTTGATTACCTCAGTGAACCGGCCAAGTTTCAAAAGCTTGGCGGAAAAATTCCTAAAGGGGTGTTATTGGTAGGCCCTCCGGGAACGGGTAAAACCTTACTGGCCAAAGCGATTGCTGGGGAAGCGAAAGTGCCTTTCTTTGCGATCTCTGGCTCAGACTTTGTTGAAATGTTTGTTGGTGTCGGTGCCTCTCGTGTTCGTGACATGTTCGAACAGGCTAAAAAGCAGGCCCCGTGCATTATCTTTATTGATGAGATCGATGCCGTTGGTCGCCATCGTGGTCACGGAATGGGAGGAGGCCATGACGAACGTGAGCAGACTCTCAATGCTCTTCTCGTCGAGATGGATGGTTTCGATACCCAAGAGGGGGTGATTATCATCGCCGCGACCAACCGTCCCGATGTCCTCGATCCCGCGCTTCTTCGTCCGGGTCGATTTGACCGTCAGGTCACGATTTCTCTCCCCGACGTGAATGGGCGCGAGCAGATCTTAGTAGTTCATGCGAAGAAGATTAAGCTCGCTGCCAACGTCGATCTCGGAGTGATCGCGAGAGGAACTCCGGGATTCTCCGGTGCTGAACTGGCCAACCTTATTAACGAATCAGCTCTCCTCGCCGCCCGAAAGGGAATCAAGGCAGTCACGCTGGTTGAAATGGAAGAAGCGCGCGACAAGGTCCGCTGGGGCCGTGAGCGCCGCAGTTTGGCTCTTTCTGATAAGGAAAAGAAGAATACCGCTTATCACGAGGCCGGACATGCCATTCTTAATGTGCTCTT
>JBLHHD010000059.1:0-10035 GCA_047614605.1 Alteromonadaceae bacterium | reverse complement strand
TATTGATTGTTACTGCATGACCAAAGGTCATTCACCAGTATCAATCCTACTGAGCTTCCGCTGGGCAACTGATCTGATTCACGATTGTGAGAGACAACATGTATGGCGTATTACCGTAGCAGGATCAAAGTAATTTGACTGCGACATTAACCGTTTTGACAGGTTAACAGGATCTTGAGCTCACCATCAAATAATGATGGTGAGCCTGTTCTGTTTTTGGTTAAGTTATTGAAATATAACAAAAAAATATTAAAATAAAGGTTAAGTTTTTTCTTCATATGACGATAACTTAATTAACCAGGCAGAGACACAAAACAACAAAAAACGCTTATAGAACAAAGCAGTGGCCCTACCATAAAATAGTGACTAATGATTTGGAGAAAAGATCATGGCTTTATTTGTAAACACTAACGTATCAAGCTTAAACGCTCAAAGACAAATGCTTAATTCTAGCAACTCACTGGATACGGCATTCCAAAGACTTTCATCCGGTTTGCGGATCAACAGTGCCAAAGATGATTCAGCTGGCCTACAGATCTCTGACCGCTTGACCTCACAGATTAATGGTTTGGAGCAGGGTAATCGAAATGCTAATGATGGTATCTCATTGGCACAGACCGCCGAGGGGTCATTGGATGAAATGACCAATATGTATCAGCGGATCAGAACGTTGTCTTCCCAGGCTGCCAATGGTTCAAATACTGTTCAGGACAGGGCCGCACTACAATTGGAGATGCGGGCATTAGGTGGGGAGATCAACCGGGTTGCCAGTGATACCACCTTTGGTGGCACCAATTTGCTTGATGGTTCTTTCACTGCCGAATTCCAGGTTGGTGCCGATGCCGGTCAGGTGATCAGTATGACTATGACGGGGATCATGAGTTTTGACGGCACTAATTTGAGTATTGGCGATTTCTCTATGAGTAACTTGTCGGTATCAGCAAGTAACATTACAGGAACCGGGGGGGGCGCAGCCGTTTCCTTTGGTAACCTAAGTGCGATGTCATTTACTTCGGTGGATAAAGCACAATCGATGCTGGGTGCTGTTGATGCGATGATTGGGGCCATTGATGCCAAACGGGCTGAATTAGGTGCGGTACAAAATCGTTTTGGTTCAACCATTCGAAATCAGGAAAATATCAAACAGAACCTGTCCTCTGCTCGGTCTCGAATGAGAGACGCCGACTTTGCCACAGAAACAGCCGCTTTAACTAAAGCACAGATATTACAGCAGGCCAGTAGTACAATTTTGTCTCAGGCCAATCAAAGACCACAAGCCGCTTTATCACTACTGGGTTAAACCAACCCACCTGAACTATCGGGTTAATCATTTGAACTTGGATTAACCCTAATCGTTTTCTCCTGAGCATTAGCTCCCTGGCCAGAGAAATCTGGCCAGTTTTTCCTTCCTTTAAATGCCTTTAAATTCGTTTGGTTTTGCAACAGCACAAATGACTTGTGATCAGGTTCAAGATAATACCCTGTCTGATGTCTTCACTTTATCCATTTTAATTATCAATCCCCCTCAAAAAATAGACTCCTTAAAACGCAAGCCTTTAAATATAAGGCTTTTAGGGTTAACACGGCTCAAAACCTGCGATTATGTTGTCTTAATTCGGCAAATCGAAGTAAAAGCGCATTAAAACTAAAGGTAATTAAAAAAAGTGCAAAAAAAAGTGCAAAAAAGCTAAAGGAATCCCCCACCCGTCCGATAAATAAATCAAGCAGAAACAATCAACTACTCAAATAACATTGAACGGTAGATTGTGTATTAAACCAAAAGATAATGAACTAATGCTTTGGAGAGTAGGTGAGTTATTTTAGATTTTTACCACTGCTTTATCATTTCAATGTGATACCCGAATATGACTATTGAAATGCTATATCAGACAACGCAGCCTCCTGTTGTTAGTCTAATATAAAAGTCTACGAGAAAGGCGGTAATTTATTACCGCCTTTTTTGTGTCTCATAGAAAACTATCCGATCCTCACTCATTTCACACTTTATTCGTCAATCACCGTTACTTTAGTTTTTATTTGAAAATAAATTAAAGTTTTATTTTCTATGCTAAACAATAACTTAATGGTCAATTTTAATTAATTTAAAAATAAATTAAAAAAAACGCTAAAGGATTAATATGCATCGCCGATAGCCTACGTGAAGCAATCTAAAACTTTTTTAGTTTTCTTAAAAAACTTAGTTTTGCTAGAGGAACCTAAAGTCTACTTTGTCACCTTGCGATCATTCGGGCGTTTGCAAGTCACTGATAAAGACTCCAATGGACAGCGGGATCCCTAACTTTAAATCAACAGGAGGCTTATCATGGCTTTATTTGTCAATACTAATGTGTCGTCATTGAATGCGCAGAGACAGTTAATTAACTCAGGCAATCAATTAGATAAATCATTTCAACGTCTATCATCAGGTTTACGTATCAATAGCGCTTCGGATGACTCAGCTGGTTTGCAAATCTCAAACCGCTTAACCGGTCAAATCGAGGGTTTAACCCAAGGCAACAGAAACGCCAACGATGGTATTTCGTTAGCGCAAACGGCTGAGGGCTCACTGGACGAAATGACTACCATGTTCCAACGAATCCGTACGCTGGCTTCACAGGCGTCTAATGGTTCAAATACCACCAGTGACCGTGCAGCCTTGCAGTTAGAAATGCGTGAGCTGGGCGAAGAGGTCAATCGTATCTCCAGCGACACCAGTTTCGCTGGCACCAACTTATTGGATGGTACTTTTACTGCTGAATTTCAGGTCGGTGCAAATGCCAGCCAGGTGATCAGTTTGACTATGACTGGTATTCAAAGTTTTGATGGTACCAACTTAAGTGTCGCTAGCTTCGCAATGAGCGAACTGGCATTAGCTGCTAGTAATATCACCGGTACTGGTGCAGGCGCATCGGTTGCATTTGCTAATTTAAGTTCGATGTCATTTACCTCAGTTGATAAAGCCCAATCCATGCTAGGTGCTGTGGATGCAATGATTGGTGCGATTGATGCAAAACGAGCTGAACTAGGTGCGGTACAAAACCGTTTTTCATCAACTATTCGAAATCAAACTAATGTTATCGAAAATCTGTCCTCTGCACGTTCACGTATTCGTGATGCAGACTTTGCGTCAGAAACAGCACAATTGACCAAGTCACAGATTTTGCAACAAGCAAGTACTTCAATTCTGTCACAGGCCAATCAGCGACCACAAGCAGCATTATCCTTATTAGGATAACAGGGCAAAAGCTGACTTAAGTACCGTGCTACTATTGATTATTTAGTCAAAGATCAGAAGAGGTTGCTGTGGACGACCTGTTTTGATATTGACATTATTGAACTCAGTAGCGGTGATTGTGTAAGAAGATGGGAGGTGAACCGTGTCAATTAATAATTTATCAGCGGCTTTGAGTAGAAATAAACCAACGCAGCTTGCTTCGATAATGAGGCGAGTTGATTCAACCGCTCAGGCTAGTAAATCGGTAACGAAAGAGAATGACGTAGTATTGCAGCGTAATGAAGTTGTAAAGCGTAGTGTTCAGGGTAATGCACAAAGCAGTACTCAAAATCGCACTCAAAATAATGCTCAAAACAACGCTCAAATCGAAGTGCAAAACAATACTCAAGGTTTACAGAGTCAGGCCGATAGCCAAGTTGAACAGAATAAACAAAAAGCGGCGACAACAGATGATGAAGTACTGAATGGCGAGCTTTTAACCAATAGTTTAAAACAAGTGGCAAATTCCTCGAAACAACTTTCATCGTTACAAATCAGAAAGTTAGAGTTTTTAGCCAGTGAAGAGTCTGGCAAGGTGGTTGTCAAAGTCATTGATAAAGAAAGTGACGATGTTATAAGACAAATACCGTCAGAAGAATTTATCCGGGTGGCACAAAAAATCAGTGATTTGTCACAAGAACTGGATTCAGCGCAGGGTTTGCTGTTTGAGTCAAAAGTGTGAGGTGGCTAGTGGGATAAAAATACCCGATAGTAAATGTAAAACCTCAACCTATAAGCTGTATACTATAAGTCGCTTGAATGACGTGCTGGTTAATATTTAAGCGCAATTGATTTAATCATTGCTTGAGCCTCAAAGGCCTGAACAATGAAAGCTAAGATACTTCGTGAGTAGTCGCTTTGGTAATGGTTAAGTAAGCTCACCACAGCAGTCGTAAAGAATAAGTATTAAACAAGTGTAGAGGTTTATTATGGCGGGTATCACATCAGCAGGCGTAGGGTCGGGTCTAGACCTTGAAGCCATTATTGAGGCGACGGTCGACGCCGAGACTTTACCTAAAATTGCCAGGTTTGAAAAGCAGGAATCTGCGGTCAAACTGCAATTGTCTGCTTTAAGTCAAATGAAATCGGGTTTGAGTGCTTTTAATACTCAGATGGATTTGCTTAAAGATGTTAATACCTTTAATAAACGAACGGCAACAATCACTCAGCCCACCGACGGCGATGTTATCTCGGTAACCTCTGAAAGTAATGCCACCGCTGGCTCATTTAATATTGACGTACAGAACCTGGCTCAGGGTAGTCGGGCAGTACAAGACGATGCCAACTCGTACTCCGCAACGACCGATGTAGTCAGTGCAACAGGAGGTATTCTGACGTTTACAGCAGGAGCCAATACCTTTGATGTAACGGTTGCCGCTGGTGCCACTTTGGCTGAATTACGAACCGCGATCAACGATGAAGCCGCTAATTTTGGCGTATCAGCCAATATTATTAATACTGGCGGGGCGACACCAATGTCCAAGCTGGTATTTACCTCTGATGAAACCGGCACTGGCAATGATTTAACGGTGACCAATGACATTGCTGAATTAGATCAGGTCTCTACGGCGGCTTTTGGTGGCGGAGATGGCGGCATGGTCATTGCCGTAGCCGATCAAGCTAAAGATGCCAGCATTATCATTGATGGTATTACCGCTACCAGTGCTACCAATACCTTTGCCAATACTATCCAAGATACCTCCATCACGTTGTTAAAAGCCGATCCGGGCAATGTTGCCAAACTGGATATTGGCACCGACAAAGATTTTGTTAAAGCTACCATCGAAAAATTTGTCGAGAGCTACAATACGTTAATGGATACGTTAACATTGGTGGTCAACTCGAAAACCGCAGATGCTACTGCCCGTGGTTTGAAAAATACCTTAATAAACCAAATGGGCACCTTTGTTTCTGGTGCGGGAAACTTACAAACAGTTTACGATATTGGTCTAGGGTTGGACAAAGGCGGCAAGATGGAGGTTAAGTCGACAGCGATAACGACTCTGGATGAAGCATTATCAGAATCGTATGACGATGTTGGCACGCTATTTGCTGGAGTAGGTGGTGTAGCAACGGTCCTTGGTGATACACTGGATTTGTATTTACAATCTGGTGGTATTATCAAAGATGAAGAAGATGCCCTAAACGCGCAGCAAAAAGATATCACTCAGGACAGGGATAATCATGCTTATCGAATGGAGTTGTTTGAGAAAAGGCTGAGAGAGAAATATGCTAATCTGGATGTATTGATTGCCGGGTTACGCTCTCAGGGGACTGCTATTACATCGGCACTGGATAATTTACCTGGGTTCACCAGGAAGACATAATGAGTAAGTTTAAATAACGGCAAAAAGGGTGTAGTTATTATGATGGCAAATAGAAAAATCAATGCGTATCAGAAGGAGAGTGTTAAGTCCCGACTCGCTGGTGCTAACCCTTATACCATCATTCAAATGTTAATGCAGGGTGCTCTGGAGCGACTGGCTAAAGGTAAAGGCTGTATTGAGCGTAATGACTTGGAAGGTAAGTCAGAAAACCTGTCTAAAGCCTCGGCTATTATCCGTGCTCTGATGGAGTCACTGGACTATGATGTTGGCGGAGAAGTGGCTGCAAACCTTGGTGGTTTGTATGAATACATGAATATTCGGATTGCCGATGCCAGCCTTGAAAAATCTACTGAGCCGCTGGTTGAAGTGATGCAATTGATGCTTGAAATCAAGAGTGGCTGGGATTCGATCCCACCGGCAGAAGTTGAAAAAGGTTTGGCATTACAAGCGCAAAAAGGTTAAATCTTGCTCATGAGTGATGAATTAAGCGTCGATATTGAACAACTGATTAGCGATATTAAAGCCTGTAATGAACAGCTGTATCAGCAAGAAGACCAAGACTTGCAATGGCAGCTACCACTAGAATTAATTGAAAAACGGGCTTTATTTTTACAAAAATTATCGAGTATAATCCCCTCACTCAATCCACAACAAATAATCACTGTTGGCCAGTTTTATGAGTCTTTGCTCGAAGCCGATCAGCACTATCTTGGGCTTGTACGAAGCGAGCAACAAATTACCAGAGACTCACTACGAGCAATCAAAAATGCCGAAAAGGCATTACCTGCTTATAAGGCTCATCAGTAGCACTTTAATGGCACCCTAAAGGTGAATACCGCAAAATGTCCTCACAAGATGAACTTGACGAAATCGTCGCATTTGCTGAAGAGCAAGTGAAGAAGCTGGCCGAAAAAGCCAAACTTGAAAAAGACTTGGCACGGCAGATGCCACATAAATTTGAAGAAAACATTCGTGCCTTCGGCAAATACTTGCCTAAAGTGGCAGAACAGTTCCGCCACTACCGACCCAAAGAGATGCAATTATTTTGTGCCAAATCGGGCGCTGCGAATCTAATTGACTCAGTTAGCGGTACTCCTTTGTATGGTGATGATCCGGTTGGTCAGTGTCGGGATCAGGTCGATCGCCTGATCGCTTCTCCTCAGTTTACCTCACTGGCTTTCAGTCTTAGCGAAGATGTACAAAACACCTTTATTCATACCAAATACCTCAATGAGATGTATCAGGTTTATCTTCAAGCAAAAAAAGAATTTGAGCCGCTGAGTACCGTGCCAGAACATCTTGGCTCGGCAATTGTTTTTGGTGTCGGACTCGGTTATCACCTGACCCATTTACTTAATGATATTACCATTGATCACTTGTATATTTGTGAGCCGGACCAGGATTGGTTTTTTGCCAGTTTATATACCTGTGACTGGAAAGAGATTCTAGAGACTGTTGATGAGCGTGACGGTTATATCTTTTTTCACCTTGGGGTTAGCTATGAGCAGTTTATCACTGACTTTATTAATGAACTAAAAGACAAAGGTTCGTTTAATGCGGTTAACGCCTTGTTATACCAACATTATCCATCGGAGAAACTGACTCAGATCATTCAGCAGTTTAATCATGATTTTCATATGGTTAGTATGGGCTGGGGTTTTTTTGACGATGGTATTATCAGTATTGCCCATGACTTTGCCAACGCAAAGAATAACGCACCGATATTAAAGCGTAATGCCAAATTGCCTAATAAATGGCGTGGGGTACCGGCGTTTATATTGGCTAATGGTCCTTCTTTGGATCAGGCGATTGAGACGATTAAAGAATATCAGGGTCAGGCAATTGTTTTTTGTTGTGGCTCTGCTTTACCCACTTTGCTTAAGGAGGGAATTATACCTGATTTTCATCTGGCGTTGGAAAGAACCAAGTTTACTTATGATTATTATAATGAGTTTATTGATCATGATGTGATGAAGCAGATCAACCTGTTGACGGTTAATATCATGCACCCGGATTGTCTCAAGCTGTTTAAATGGAGTGGTATTGGTTATAAAGCGGCTGAGCCTTCAACGATTATTGCCTGTGACTTCATGGATCAGAACCAAAACTACGTGCAATTGCGTTTTTGTAATCCCCAGGTGGGTAATACAGCCTTGTCATTTGCCAGTTTTATGGGGTTCGAAGAAATTTATTTGTTTGGTGTTGATGCCGGCTATAAAGACCCTCTACAACATCATTCAAAAAGCAGTATGTATTACACCAAAAGTGGTAAAGAAAAAGAAGCCCTGGGTACTCTGCTTAGAGCGGGTGAAATCGTCGTAGATGGCAATTTTGGTGGAACAGTATTTAGTCCGGCCTTTTTCAATTGTGGTCGTTTACACCTCGAATATTTGCTCGACTCCTTCCCCAAGGTTAATTGCTATAACTGCTCTGATGGCGCAAAAATTAAAAATGCAGCACCGTTACGCCCTGATGACTTGCTGATCATGAAGAGCCTTATCGACAAGCAAGAAATGATTGAATATATTAAAGAGAACTTATATTTAACCCGTGAGTTTTCGGAGCAAGCATACATTGATTATATCGCCATTGATAAATTCATGGCGATTTGTGACAAGCTGATTAGTTACGTCGACAGAGAGTTTACCTCACGAGCTGAAATTGCCACCGCACTGATGCATCAAATTCGCTACCTATTTTCATACGCTTATACCCGTTACCGCCATATCTATTTTATGCTTGAGGGGTCGTTAACTTATGTACAGTCAGTCTTTAGGATGATCCTTTATGGTTTTGCTGATGAACAGATTACCGTGCAGAAGATGCACGAGGTCATGAAGATTTTTATTGTTTATATGCAAGAGGCGAAAAAAAAATACCAGCGGGTGCTCGAAGAGGTCGATGAGCAGGAATGTTATCTGATGAGTATGTTGCTCGAAGGTGAAGATGAAGAATAACCCGTCGCAAACCCTGACTGAAAAAACTAAAGGCTGGTATGAACAATCCTACCAAAGCGAAGGATTTAAAGCCCAGCGATTGTATCCTAATGAAGAATTACTGAGATTTTTAGGGCGGGAGTTTTTTTGCTGTACCGTCCGCGACCAGCGTAAAACCATTAAAGTGCTGGAGTTAGGGTGTGGTTCGGGTGCTAACTTGTGGATGATGGCAGCAGAAGGGTTTGACACTTATGGCATCGATTTGTCGCAAAATGCCATCAACTTTGCTCAACTGATGCTTAAACAGTGGCAGTGCGAGGCAAATCTGGTACAGGGCAGTTTTGAATCTCTGCCTTTTGAAGATAATTATTTTGATGTGATTGTTGATGTTTTCTCTACCAACTGTTTAGTTGAAGATGCCTTTAAACAATGCCTGGCTCAGGTGAGTCGTTGCCTTAAACCCAGTGGGAAATATTTTTCATACACCCCGTCGGATGCCTCTGATGCGTTTAAACATCACGGCCCGGCGGTGTTAATTGACGATTGGACATTAAATGGCATTCACCGGGAGAATTCACCTTACGCACCTCAAGATTATCCATTTAGGTTTTGTTCACCCGAGCGTTACCAGCAACTGCTTAACGATGCCGGGATCAAAACCGACTACCTCGAAACTGTTGGGCGCACTTACCGGGAGCAGGCAGAGTATTTTGAATTTGTCACCATCGCTGGTAGCAAAATATGAAGCCGCAACTGCTGAGGATGGTTGAAGCCGCCCTGAGTCAGAGCAATCTTGAAGCGCGAATTAATGACGCTCAAGGATGTGTTGAATTGCTGCTGGCAAGTCCCTGTGCCGAGGTCGATTATCACCCGCTGATCATTGATTACCATCAGGCTTACCTTAATTTTGCCGACAATAGCGCACACGCTTTTACTTTATTACTTAAGCTTGGCAACCAAACTTGCGGTATTTTACCTGTGATGATCCGTAATTACCCTACAAGCACCCAACTGGGTTCCAACTCGGCTGACAGTTTGCCACCTTTTTTAATTTCGTCGCTGTCACGCAAGCAAAAACGCAAACTCTATGTTAAATGTTTTGATTTTATCAAAGCGTTAATGATCAACCTTGAGCTTAATACGTTTACCAGCCAGTTTACTTTTATTCCTGGTGTCGCCGAATCCTGGTTTGCCTTACTTAATGAAAAAGGTGCAGTGAGCGACTTTAATCAACAATTGTATTGTGATTTGAATGTAACCGAGCAAGATTATCTACCGTTGATCAGAGATAAATACCGCAGTCATATTAAGCGAGCAGAAAAGCTATGGCGGGTAGAGGTTAATACCCGGGTGAGTGATGAACAACTGGCGGCTTTTCAGGCATTACACCTGAGTGTGGCGGGTAAAAGAACTCGCTCTGATCATTCGTGGCAATTGCAGCAAGAAGCGGTTAACAATGATGCGGGGTTTATGGTTTTTGCTTATGACGATACTGACG
>JBLHHD010000058.1:0-10140 GCA_047614605.1 Alteromonadaceae bacterium | reverse complement strand
GTGAACAGGCACTGGCACGTATCGCCGACAGCGGCCCGTTTGACTTGATATTATTGGATATTATGATGCCAAAAATGTCCGGTTATGAAGTCTGTCAAAAAATCCGTGAAGACTTTGATATCAGTGATTTACCGGTGATTTTTTTAACCGCCAAAAATCAGCCCGATGATCTGATCCAAAGTTTTTCGGTGGGTGCCAACGACTACCTCACCAAACCGGTAAGTAAACATGAGTTGCTGACCCGGGTTGAAACCCATTTGAAGTTTTTGGATATTAATCGCAACCTCGAACAACAAGTCGTTAAGCGTACCGCTGCACTGCAACAATCCAAAGACCGGATAGAACACCAAAATCAGGAGTTAATTGCCACTCAACAACAGCTGGTGCAGGCCGAAAAAATGGCCTCATTAGGTACACTTACTGCCGGAGTGGCGCACGAAATTAACAATCCTACCAACTTTGTCCATGTTAGTGCACAAAACCTTGAAGTTGACCTGTCGCGTTTCGAACAGTTCTTATTTGAGTTGGTCGCCGATGAAGCGGATGAAGCCATTCTTGAGTCTTTTCGCCAGCAGTTTAAACCGCTTTATGATCACCTCAATACAATCAGGGATGGCACCAGTCGGATTAAAGCCATTGTTCGTGATTTAAGAGCCTTTAGCCAACTCGATGAAGCGGACAAAAAAAGTGTCAGTATCACCGACTGCCTGCAATCGACGATTAATCTGGTCCGTACTCAACACCTTGAGATCACTCGCTTTATCACTGACTTTAGCGTCCTGCCAGAGCTGGTTTGTTACCCGACCCAGCTTAATCAGGTCTTTATGAACCTGATTGTTAATTCGTGTGACGCGATTTTAGACAAACAACGTCAGTTAAGTCAGCAATCACCCGCTGGTAAATTTCAGGGCCAGGTAACGATTGGTTGTTCTCAGGTCGGTGATATGATTGAGATCTCAATCAAAGATAATGGCAGTGGCATGAACGACACCACCAAAAACAAGCTGTTTGAGCCCTTTTTTACCACTAAAGGGGTAGGCGAAGGGACAGGTCTGGGATTATCCATTTCGTTTGGCATCGTGCAAAAACATGGTGGTCAATTAAACGTTGAATCAACTTTGGGCGCTGGCACCGAATTTAAACTATTATTACCTATGGGTTAAATGGGGCAATCTAGGAATAAGTACCTGGTTTACTTGTGTTTCTCGCTTCATTTAAATAAAGTATGCTTAAGTGGCAAAAACCAAAGTAATTAACATTAACAAACTATAAGAAACGTTATGCGCCTGATTTTTATAATATTGATTTTACTCCATTCAATCCCAGCACCGGGAGAGCCGTTGACTTCTCAAGCCGCAGAAGTGTGGCAAAGCTGGTGGGCCTATAGTCTCTATGGGGTAATCGTTGTCGGCGGATTGCTGCTACTGATCAACGCCGAGCGTAAAAGAGTCAACAAGCAACAGGCGCTGATTGAGCAATTACAAAAAATGGACAAGCTCAAAGACGAGTTTTTACTGAGAACCTCCCATGAGTTACGTGCTCCGCTCAATGGCATTATCGGTCTGGCAGAATCATTAATGGATGGTATTGGTGGTACCCAGTCGCCAACCAGTGCCAATAACCTCTCAATGATTGTCAGCAGTGGTAAACGGCTGTCCAATTTGGTCAACGACATCCTCGATTTTGCCAAATTAAAAAACAATAATTTGGCCCTGACCACCCAAGCAATCCACTTATATCCGTTGGTCGAGCTGGTTGTCGCTTTATGTCGCCCGCTGACAATCGATAAATCAGTGCAATTAATCAATGAGGTGAGCGAAGATTTACCCCCCATTGAAGCCGATGAAGAACGATTACAGCAAATTATCCACAATCTGCTGGATAACGCCATTAAGTTTACCGAGCAGGGCAAAGTCACCATTATCGCTCAATTAGAGGGTGATTGGCTAAAAATCAGCGTCACTGACAGCGGTATAGGTATCGCCAGTGATAAATTAAACCGTATTTTCAACTCTTTTGAACAATTAGACCATGGCAGCCACAGTCCTGTTTACAATGGCAGTGGTTTAGGTCTGGCGGTCAGTAAACAACTGGTTGAACTGCACACGGGCACCATTACAGTGGATTCTAAACCCGCCCAAGGGTCTATATTTTGCTTTACCATCCCCTTGTCGACGCGCTTGCCCTCACCCGATGTGGCCGCAGGTCAAGCCACAGCCCGATCTCACCTGTTACAAGATGAACCGCTCGGTGCTGAACAATTATTACGGGTTAATGCCCTGCCATCCCAACACAGTGTTGGCCATGATGGCAGCTCTTTTCGCCTTTTACTGGTCGATGATGATCCCCTCAGTCGTCAGGTATTGCACAACCACCTGAGTTTGCAAAACTATCAATTGGTCGAAGCAACCGATGGTGAGCAGGCGCTGCAACTCATTAACAGATCTGAACCTTTCGATTTGGTTTTGCTCGATATTATGATGCCCAAAATGTCCGGTTTTGAGGTTTGCCAGACCCTGCGTAAAACCTATCCTAACGGCCAATTACCGGTGATCTTTTTGTCGGTTAAAAATCAGATTGCTGATCTGGTTCACTGCTTTGGCGTCTCAGGCAATGATTTCATCTGTAAACCGGTGCTCAAACACGAGCTATTATCCCGGGTTCAAGCCCATCTTGATTTGCTGGTGATCAACCGTGATTTACAACTTAAGCTCGACAGCCACAGTGATGAGCTACAGCAAAAGAATGCGCTTATCGACACCACTCGTGACCAATTGGTTCAGGCAGACAAAATGGCTTCGTTAGGGACCCTGACCACCGCTATTGCCCACGAAATCAATAACCCAACCAATTTTGTTCATGTCAGTTCGTATAACATGGAAATTGATTTATCAACCTGCCGTCAGTTTATCTTTGATTTGGCTGGTGAAGAGGCTGACGAGGCACTGCTCGACAGCTTCCGTCAGCACTTTAAACCCCTTTATGCGCATCTGGAGGCAATTAAAAACGGAACGGACCGGATTAAAAATATCGTTCAGGACTTAAAAACCTTCACGTTACTGGACAGCAGCGGCAAAAAGTCGGTAGAAATCACCTACCTGCTCCACTCAACGATCAATCTGGTACGAACAAAATACCTCGAAGCCACTGATTTTATTACTGATTTTAAATCAACACCGACTATTTACTGTTATCCAGCCCAACTCAATCAGGTGTTTATGAATTTGATTGTCAACGCCTGTGATGCCATCGTTGAAAAACAGCAACAACAAGGGGCCAAAATCAAAGGCCAAATCATTGTCGGCTGTCAGTTGTTTGATGATATGGTCGAGATCACCATCAAAGACAGTGGTAACGGAATGAATGAGCAAACCAAAAAGCATTTATTCGACCCCTTTTACACCACCAAACCCCCCGGTGAGGGCAGTGGTTTGGGCTTGTCAACTTCTTGTGATATTGTCCAAAAACACGGCGGTAAAATTAGTGTCGAATCACAAGCGAATATCGGCAGTGTCTTTCGTCTTCGGTTGCCGATTTAATGCAAAATACAGCCTGTGGTCTATGCCTAACACTTCGACCTATTCAAATAATTATGGATACATTAAGTCACATGCGCTTGGTTCTTTTGCTATCCATTTTACTGTGCTCACTTAACGTCCAGGCAGAAATACCCACGACCCATCTGACCCATCTGACCCTTAAAGACGGGTTATCACAAATGGTGGTCAGCAGCATCGTACAAGACAATAAGGGGTTTATCTGGTTTGCCACCCAGGATGGTTTAAATCGTTATGATGGTTATGGATTTAAGGTTTACCGTCATGACAGTCAGAACCCTGACGCCATATCAAACAATTACATCAACGCCTTGTTTGTCGATTCAAAAGGCGAATTATGGGTTGGCACTCAAGGGGGCTTAAATCAATATGATAGTCAAACCGAGCAATTTAAGCATTTTAAGCATCGCCTCAACGATATTCACAGTTTAAGCCATAATAATGTGTGGGCCATCCATGAGGATACTCTGGGAACCTTATGGGTCGGCACTGATGGTGGACTGGACAGTTATAAGCCCCACACTGGTGGCTTCAGCCATTTGACTCATGAACCACAAGAGCCTCACAGCCTCAGTAGCAATCATGTCCGCAGTATCTATCAGGATAATAGCGGTATGTTATGGATTGGCACCCAGGGGGGAGGACTCAATCGCTTTAATCCAGCAACCCGTGGGGTCAGACAATTTAAACACCATCCCGGACAACCTCACAGTTTAAGTCACAATACCGTTAACGCTATTGCTGAGGATAACAGTGGCGCATTGTGGATAGCTACCCCCAATGGATTAAACAGGATTGACCAAAAATCGTTTCATTTAAGTCGTTTTAATCACCAAGACAGCAACCCATACAGCTTAAGTGATAATAATATCTCAACCATTTATAAAGACCCGCAAGGCACCTTATGGGCAGGCACAGCCTCAAACGGGCTTAATAGGCTGCAGATGCCATCTGGCAACCACATACCAACCAATCAAAGCGCCCACTTTGTTCATTTAAAACATCATGCCCTAAATCCTCAGAGTCTGGGGCAAAACAGTATCAATACCCTATTTCAGGATAATCAGGGTTCTCTGTGGATTGGTACGTATAGTGGGATAAGTAAATATAACCCCCGGATGGAGCGCTTCAACCACACCGCCAATTCGCCCCCCTCATCGCATCTTTGGTCAAACAAGCAGACCTTTGCATTTTTAGAAGATAACCAAGGCGATCTTTGGGTTGGTACCCGCGAGGGACTTAACCGCTATGACCAACACACTGGCATGTTAAAACACTATCAGCACCAACCGTCCAACACTCACAGTATCAGTGACAGCTATATCAGATCTATCTACCAGGACCGTCAGGGGATCATTTGGGTTGGCACAAAAAATGGCGGGTTAAACCGTTATCAAGCGAAAACAGATGATTTTGAACACTTTACTCATAATGAAAATAACCCTCACAGTCTGAGCCACAACCATGTTTCATCGATTTATCAACAACCCAATGGGACTTTATGGATTGGCACCGGTCAGGGATTAAATAAGTTCAATCGCCAGTCAGGCCGTTTCGAACGCTATTATAGCAACGACGAAACGCGTAGCAGCCCCAGCGGTTCTAGCAACGACGAAACGCGTAGCAGCCCCAGCGGTTCTAGCAACGACGAAACGCGTAGCAGCCTCAGCGATAATGCCATCACCGATATCTTGCAAGATCAACACGGCACTTTGTGGATCACCACTTATAACGGTTTAAATCGTTTTGAGCCAAACAGCGCCCAGTTTGAACCTTTTGTGCTAAAACACTCAACATCGCCTAATTCTTATTCGCACTTGCTCAGCAGTATCTATGAAGACAGCCGAGGCATGCTCTGGATCACCAGTAGCGATGGGTTTTATAAACTGGACATCCAAAATAATCAATTCGCCCATTTTCGTGAAAAAGACGGCCTGGCCAACAATACGGTGTACGCCGTTGTCGAAGATCAGTTTAACCATTTATGGTTCAGCACTAATAAGGGCTTATCAAGATTTAACCCGTTAACAGAAGTTTTTAAAAACTACGATGTCAATGACGGCCTGCAAAGCAATGAATTTAATATCCGATCATCACTTAAAAGCGCTAAAGGTGAACTCTTTTTTGGTGGCATCAATGGCTTTAATCACTTTTTTGCGCAAGATATCGAAGATGACACCCAAACCCCAAGGATTGTATTAACCGATTTTATGCTGGCAAATCAATCAGTGCCAGTCGCATCTGCTCAAGACCAACCATTTACCAAAGTCCAACCATTTACCAAAGTCCAACCATTTACCAAAGTCCAACAGTCGACTTTTCGTTTACCCAAAGCCATTGATGCCCTGTTGGAGCTAACCTTAAATTATCAGCAAAACCTGATCACTTTCGAATTCGCCGCATTACACTTTGCCAACCCAATGAAAAACCAGTATTCGTACCGACTAAAAGGCTGGGATATGGACTGGATAGCGACTGATGCCAAAAACCGCAGGGCCACTTACACTAATATTCCGGCGGGTAAGTACACCTTGCAAATTAAAGCCAGCAATAACGAAGGTTACTGGAACCGCAACAGCAAGTCATTGAAAATAACCATATTACCTGCCCCCTGGCAAACCTGGTGGGCTTATACAGGGTATTTTTTGTTGACCCTGGTTTTACTGTCTATCATCCTCGGTGTTTACGCAGAACGAAAAAAACGCGTTGATCAGCAAGCGCTAAATCTTCAGCTAAAGCAGGTCGATAAACTCAGAGAAATCGTTTTAGCCAATACCTCCCATGAATTAAGAACCCCGTTAAACGGCATTATTGGCCTTACGGAGTCGCTTATTGAAGGGGCTGGCGGTATTTTACCGGTAAAGGCTCGTCAAGATCTAGCGGTTGTGGTCTCTAGCAGTAAGCGACTCGCCAATCTGGTCAATGATATTCTCGATTGTGCCAAACTCGAAGACCAGAGCCTGGTATTACATACCCAACCCTTAAGCCTGCATGACATGGCAGATAATATTCTGACTTTGTCTCGTCCGTTGCTCGGCGAAAAGCCAATCAGGCTGATTAATAATGTCGCTACCGACCTACCCGCCGTTATAGCTGATGGGGATCGTCTGGCTCAGGTTTTTCACAACTTACTGGGTAATGCCATTAAATTTACCCATCAGGGCAGTATTAGCATTAGTGCCAAATTAGAAAGTCAATCGATCAGGATCAGCATTGCTGACACGGGTATCGGTATACCAGAAAATAAATTCAGCGCCATTTTTGATTCGTTTAAGCAGGTTCACAGTGATGCCCCCCTGACCCATATCGGTCATGACGGTACGGGATTAGGGCTGACCATCAGCAAACAATTGATCACTCTTCATGGTGGTCAAATCGAAGTGACATCGACGTTAAATCAGGGCACCATTTTTCGCTTTACCCTGCCCGTGACAGCCTCAATGGCTCAACCTCTGGGTACGTCAAGACAAAGAGCATTACGCCATTCGGTGACCCATTTACCCGCCGTTAAATACAATACGCCTAACCCGATAGAGCCAATTAAAGAACAGGAGTATCAGGATAACCTGCCAGCCAAACGACACAACGACCGGCAAAATGACCGACACCCTGATCGACACAGTTCATCACCCCAAAGCAACTTACCCGAGCATTTGAACCACGACAACGCCAGTCGCTTTAAACTGTTATTGGTCGATGATGAATCGGTTAATCTACTGGTGCTCGAAAACTATCTCAATGCTCAAGGTTATCAGTTGTATAGTGTCCCAGGAGGCAAAGCCGCACTGCAAGCCATTGAACAGAATGGGCCTTTTGACTTGATATTACTCGACGTGATGATGCCGGATATCGACGGTTATGAGGTTTGCCACACATTGCGCAAACAGTATAATGCCAATGATTTGCCGATTATTTTTCTCACCGCTAAAAACCAGGTGATTGATTTGGTCAAAAGCTTTGAAGCCGGTGCCAATGATTATCTGACCAAACCCGTAGGTAAGTATGAACTACTGACCCGGGTAGCCACGCACCTCAAATTGCTGGATGTCACCCGTAGCCTTGAAGATAAAGTCGAGCAACGCACCGCCGCCTTACAAGAATCAAATCGGCGGATCACTACCTTAATCGATATCTGCACCGAAATAAGTTCAACCCTGGATATTCATATTCTGCTTGATACGGCCTATAACCGAATCAAACCATTGATGGATGTTGATGCCTTTTTCATCGGCCATTACCGGGCAGAATCTGATTGCATTGTGTTTAACCTCGCGATTGAACATGACGAGTATTTACCGACATTTTTTGTCTCAATCGATGAACGTACCAGACCAGCTGTCTGGTGTATTGAACATCAAAAACCGGTGATCATTAATGACTTTGATAAAGACTTCAGTTATTACTTTGGTGATCAGCCCCGGGCAGAGCCGCTCATTGGCCAGCCTGCTGGCTCATTGATGTATTTACCACTGATTGTTGGTGATCACATCATTGGCGTCATTACCGTACAAAGCTACCGAGCTAATGCGTATAACACTGTACAACAAAACATCATTCAGATTCTGGCCTCAACCATGGCAATTGCGCTGGATAATGCCAATGCTTATCGCGAGCTTGAGCAGAAAAAACAAGAAATTGAAGAGAAACACAATGAAATAGTCACCACCCAGCAGCAACTGGTGCAATCGGAAAAAATGGCGTCATTAGGGACCTTAACCGCAGGCGTTGCTCATGAAATTAATAACCCAACCAACTTTGTCCATGTCAGTGCGCAAAACCTCGAAGTGGACTTATCCCGTTTTAAGCAATTTTTGTTTGATTTAGCCTCTGACGAGGCTGATGAAAGTATTTTGGAGAGCTTCCGCCAGCAATTTAAACCCTTGTATGCACATCTGGATACCATCAAAGATGGCACCCAGCGGATCAAACTGATTGTGCAAGACTTAAGGGCCTTTAGCCAGTTAGATGCTGCTGATAAAAAATCAGTCAAAATCAGTGAATTATTACAGTCTACGGTGCATTTGGTACGCACCAAATACCTTGAGATTGCCGAGTTCGTTACTGATTTTGATGAGGATTCGCAGTTGCTCTGTTACCCTGCCCAGCTAAATCAAGTCTTTATGAATCTCATCGTTAATGCCTGTGATGCCATTCGTGACAAGCAGCGTCAACAACAAAACAGAACTCTCGGTCAGGTGACCATTAGCAGCCGCTCATCAGAACAAATGATTGAAGTGAATATCAAAGACACTGGCAGCGGTATGACCGAACAAACCAAAGCTCGGCTATTTGAACCCTTTTACACCACCAAAGATGTCGGAGAAGGCACCGGACTAGGTTTGTCGATCTCGTTTGGCATCGTGCAAAAACATGAAGGCCAGCTGGATATCGAATCTACGCTCGATGAGGGCACTGTGTTTAGTGTCAAACTGCCTCGTTTGGTATAAGGCAGTTCTTTTTTCTAATCGTTTGCCTCTTTAGTCGTAATCACTGCCATATTCACTACCGAGCAAAATTGGCGGGATTGACGGTAAGGTAAAATTTGGCGCGATTTTATTATAAGCCCGACCCAGTGCCTGTAATTTATCTTTACCCCGGTCGACAAATTCCAACGCCCGGTTAAGTCGCGAATCTTCATCACCAATGTTGCTGACAAACTCTTTAAGCCGGTGCCTGCTCGCGTTATCCAGTGTTTTGGACTTATTCCCAGCCGCTTTTTCCAGCGCATCAAACGCCTTTTGAGCTTTTTGTAAATCGTTTTTAACCCGCCGCCGCTCCTTTTCATCATCGATTTCGATATCGATTTCATCAAAAATATCTTCTTTTAAATTGGCAAACAATCCCTGCACGTCCATCACATTCTCAATGGTCACCACCACCGTCTGGGTCTGCGTGGCGGTTAAAATCGCTTCTTGGGAGACATTCACCTGAGGGTTACCAATATGACTTAAGTTAATGTGAAAATGGTTTTTGTTGTCATCAGTGAGACTTTCTACTTTGGATTGAATTTCATCAGCATTAAACACACTGCCAACCAAAGTATTAATAGGTATTATTTCAGTACTCTTGCGACAATCAATGGTGACTTTGCCTTTTTTGAGGTAGTTTTCAATATCACTGTAATCAAAAAAGTAGGGGGTTTGATTCACCGCGCACTCTTGACAACAACAAGGTACCATCTCCACAAAAGGCAAGTTAGGGAATGAACTGGCTTGAATTTTTTTGATCTCCTCTCGTATTACCGTTAACAAGTCTTTGCGTTTACTGGCCTCGCCAATCAGCCGGATAGCGACAATTTTAAGCCCCTCTTTTATCGTTTTTTCTTCAATCAGCTGAACTTTAACGCCTTCTTTATCAATCACAACACCTTCTTTCCACAGTTTGTTTTGATCAACATAGTTGTGCATTCTGACAATCAGGCGGCTCACCAACCCTTTAGGCATAAACGGATACTGGAACCTAAATTGCAAGTTATCGTTTTCATCCCATTGATAATCCGGTTTTTGTGGGGATAACAACGAAGGCACAATATAACGGTCGGCGGTGCCTTGCAGTTTGTAGCACAGTTCAAAATTATCCTTTA
>JBLHHD010000057.1:0-10172 GCA_047614605.1 Alteromonadaceae bacterium | reverse complement strand
TTCAGCGATTTTGTGTTTACCTCACTGACTGGCTTTAGTGGTTATGATTATGATCAGTCGGTTGATGTGGATATTACCCCATCACCGGTGATTGATGTGGTACTGGCTGAGAAATATGACCAGTTTTCTCAGGAGTTTCGTATCGAAGGGGACCTGGGTAACAAGATGGACTATTTGCTGGGAGTGTATTACCAGGACAGTGAGTCGGATAATGATTATTTTGCTGACTTTAACATGGCTCAGCTATTAACCAATTCGGTGGGTATTCCACTGACGTTAACCGATCAGCTGATCTCGGGATTCACCCGGGATATCAAACTGGATCAAGATACTCGCCAATGGGCGGTTTTTGGTCACCTTAATTATCAATTTAACGAGCAGTGGGCAGGCTCTGTAGGTTATCGCTACTCGGATATGGATAAGTCAGCCAAACAGTCGCTGCAAACCGGCGATATTAACCATAACCCCGGGGTAGGGGAGCTGGTTGATACCCGTTGGTTGTCACCTGATTTGGCGGGATTGTTATTGGGCAACCCAGATTACCTTGCTGATCCCACCGGTTATGTATTAACCCTGGCGGATGGTACCGAGGTTGGTCCTGCGCTGGTGCCAGATCATCTACTCGGATTAGCAATAGTGACCAGCGGTGGGGCAGTACCGCACAGCTTTGATGATCTTGAACGTAAAGAGTCCCATTCGATGGTGCAAACCAGTCTTCAATATCAATGGGGCAATACCGCAATGGTGTATGCTTCTTATGCCAATGGGGCTAAGGCTGGCGGCTTCGATTTGTTGTATGAAGGGGACATACCTGATGAGGCAGAATATCTTGATGAGTCGGCTAATGTTTATGAACTGGGGTTAAAAAAAGACTTCGACAATTTACGGGTGAATTTAGCGGCTTTTTACGGTGAATACGATGATTTACAGGTATCGGTGTTTAATGGCGGTGTGGGTTTTAATGTTGGCAACGCTGCCAGCTCCATATCCAGGGGTATTGATGGTGAGGTGACCTATGCCCTGAGCGAGGATTTAACCCTGTTTGCCAACTTTGAATACCTTGATTTTAGTTATGATGAGTTTAGGGATGCCAGTTGTTCGAGCACCGAAAAGCTCAATACCGGTGAGGATTTCTGTGATTGGTCAGGCAGACAAACGCCTTTTGTGCCAAGGGTTAAAGCGGTTGTGGCGCTGGAGGCTTATCACCCGCTTGGCAATCATCAATTACGTCATCTGGTCAGTATTGATTATAAAAGCAAACATACCACGACATCAGATAACGAAGAACAGGCCAAACAAGGGGGTTATTCATTGATAGATTACCGTGCTGAGCTAACCCTGGCGGATGAAAACTGGTCACTGGGACTGACGGTAAAAAACCTGTTTGATAAAGACTACAATATTTTTACTTCGAGTATTCCACTGGCACCAAGTGTTGCTATTGCTCATGCGTTGCACAAGGGACGTGAAGTATTTGTTGAGGCCCGCTACCAGTTTTAATGCCTTTTGCAGTGCTCAGTTAATGTTCTTTTTTAGGTATTGAAGTGCTCATTTCATTATATAAACAATAAACATTCCCCAAAGATGCTGTCTTTTTGATAAAACTTGTCTATATTAAATGAGCTTAGCAAATAATACTGACAACGATGAAGGAATAATGAATGTTTGAATTAGATGAAGACCCCAAAATATCCCCAACCTTACCGCAAGATGACAGTATCAAAGAAGCCGATGAACGCGCTTTTGACTTGTCCATTGCCAGAACCCAGTATAACTACATGCGCACCTATATCGAAGGTGTGCCCATAAGCGCTAGCGTGCCAAAAGAAGAAGAATTCAGCACCCCATACAAACTGCAAGTTGTTGAGACCGTGGTTCCAATAATTACCAACCTTGGTGATGTGGTCATGAAGTTATGGGAAAAAGAAATCAAAGACAACTTCAAAGACGATGACGACAATAAAGAAAAAGCCGATGACGATGACAAGAAAGGCTTTTTTGGTAACATGTTTGACAGCGTCAAAGAAAAAGTGACTGATGTTATCGAGGATGTCACTGATGTGTTTGAAGATCTTGAAGAAACCGCCAAAGACCTGAAAAAAATTGTCAGCGGACTCCACCAGGTCATCGAAGAGACTAAAGAAGATGGACCAACGGCCCTTTTAAAATCGACGATGTTTTATACCTTAAGTGACAGCTGCGGTGGTTCTTACCTTGAACCGAATAATATTAAAGCCTACGAAGAGCTGTTCGATTCCCTTAAATTACCACAAATGTTAACTATCGAAAATGAAGGTTGGATGGTGGGTGATGAAAAACCCTGTATGCAAGACTGGTATTTAGGCCACTTGCAAATTGCCGGGTTTAATACCACCTTGATCCAGGGCGTTCGTATGGACCGGTCTGAGGCCAAAAGTGCTGCGGTATTAAGTGAGCTGCTGGCAAAATTTCCGGTCACTGATAAGATTTTCCAGGATGTGCTGGGTGACGCCACTATTACTCTTGAACAGGCCGCTAAAAACAAACAATTGTTTGTTGTCGATTATATAATGCTGGATGGGGCTAAAACCAACATCGTCCATAATAGACAGCGTTATATCGCCGGGGCAATGACCTTGTATTACTGGAATCCAGAGCCACCCAAAGGTTATCCACCAGGCGAAGGGGTATTACAGCCTATTGCTATTCAGCTTAATCAAAAATTTGACAGTGAAACAAACCCAATTTATACCCCTAACAACTGTTCTGATGCCAATGATGCTGATTTGTACAAATGGAAAGTCGCCAAATTTGTCGTCAACGCCCTGTGTGCCATTCAGCATGAGTCCGTGGCTCATTTAGGGTCTTGTCATTTGACCGTCGACCCGATGGTGGTTAGTGCCAACCGTCAGTTGTCAGCACTACACCCGCTGTTAAGACTGTTTAAACCGCATTTTAGATTCACCATTCAAATTAACAACTCGGCGATTGGTAGCTTGATTATCCCTAGGGGAGTCGTGGCCACCAATGTGGGGCCTGCGATTGAATCGACCTTAAAAATAATTGCTAATGCCCGTAACGCCTGGGACTTTGATGACAATAACCCGGAGCGTTTGTTTAAAGACCGGGGTGTAGATACTGATGCCATCCCAAGCTTTGCCTTTAGAGACGACACTATGTTGTTGTGGGATAGTGTCAAATCGTTTGTTGGTAACTACCTGGGGTTTTATTACAAAACCAATGATGCCATTGTCAATGATAACGAATTGCAGGCTTGGGTCAGCGAAATGGTCAAACCTGCCTATGCTGGTTTTACCGGTATGAATGGCTTGATCAAAACCGATGATCCTAATGCACCGGCAAAAATCGATAACCTTGATTACTTAATTGAAGTCGTTTCTCAGGCGATTTACATTGCCGGTCCACGTCATGCCTCGGTGAACTTTGCCCAGTATCCGTTAATGTCTTATATGCCGGGGGTGGCAGGGACCATTTATGCGCCAATGCCAACGCGTAGTGATGTGTTAACTTCACAAAAAGATATGATGAAATGGTATCCGCCGCTGGATATTGGTTTGTACACCTTCTCATTTGAGTATCTGCTCAGTGAAGTGCAGTTTGACACCTTTGGTCATTATCCTGATGGTACCTTTGAGGATCCAAAAATCTTGAGCTATATCACTGATATGCAAGGTGAGTTAGATAAAACTGAAGCCATCATTAATGAACGAAACAAAAAACGGGTGATCCCGTATGTTTACCAGGTGCCGTCGAAAATACCGAACAGCATCAGTATTTAGGCCGTTATCGTCCACTTATAAAGGCACTGTCATCTGGCAGTGCCTTTAACCTCGCGTTAATCTCGTTTTAAACATTCATATTTCTCGCTTCGCACCAACGTCTTTTCCTGCTAGACTTTCGAGCTATTTTTATCCTCAACCGATCAATGAAGAGCACCCTGATGAAAGATTATCTTATTGCCCCCTCGATTTTGTCCGCCGACTTTGCCCGCCTTGGCGAAGATGTTGAAAAAGTACTGGCTGATGGTGCCGATGTGGTACATTTTGACGTGATGGACAATCACTATGTGCCTAACCTGACCATCGGTCCAATGGTTTGCACAGCGTTGAGAAGCTACGGTATAACCGCCCCTATTGATGTGCATTTGATGGTTAAGCCCGTTGATCGCCTGATTGAAATGTTCGCCAAAGCGGGTGCCTCAATTATTACGTTTCACCCAGAGGCGAGTGAGCATCTTGACCGCTCATTACAGCTGATTAAAGACCATGGCTGCCAAGCCGGATTGGTGTTTAACCCAGCCTCACCACTGCACGCCCTTGAGCATGTGATGGACAAACTGGATGTTATCTTGCTGATGTCGGTTAATCCGGGTTTTGGCGGTCAGTCATTTATCCCCCGTACGCTCGAAAAACTAAAACGTGTACGCAAGCGCATTGACGCCAGCGGTTATGATATTCGTCTTGAGGTTGATGGCGGTGTTACAGTCGATAATATTGCAGCGATTGGCGAGGCAGGGGCTGATATGTTTGTTGCGGGCTCAGCGATTTTTAATCAGCCAAATTACAAAACAGTGATTGATCAAATGCGATCAGAGCTGGCTAAAGTCCAGGATAAGACTCATGCCTAAGCCGGTGAGTAAGCAGACGCTTAAGTCGGAAAGTGGGTCGACAAAATACCAGGCGATAGCTTTTGATCTTGATGGCACTTTGGTCGATTCGGTGCCTGACTTGCATTATGCGGCTAACTTAATGCTTAATGCAGTAAACCACCCGCCGGTGAGCATTGATGAGGTGCGTTTATACATTGGTGATGGTATCGAAACATTGGCGTTGCGAGCATTAAGCCGTAGCGTTGAGGTTGACGACAATCTTGATAGCGCCTTATGCACCGATGCGACTAAATTGTTTAAACAGTTTTATCTGGCTAACGTCAGTCAAAACAGCCAGTTATACGCCAATGTGACCCAGACCCTGGCGTTATTGGCGCAAAGTGGTTTAAAACTGGCGGTGGTGACCAATAAAGCCCGTCAATTTACCCTGTTGTTGTTAAAAGCATTAGATATTCATCACTATTTTGATATTATCGTTTGCGGTGATGATTTAGCTCACAAAAAACCGCATCCTTTGCCCATGTTACATACCCTGCAAAGCCTTAAGCTGACACCTGTGCAACTATTGCTGGTGGGGGATTCAAAAAACGACATGTTATCGGCAGAGCAAGCGGGTGTTGACCGGGTATTTGTGACTTACGGTTATCATCAGGGCATTAAAGCGCAAGATTATACGCCAAAATATATTTTTGATGATTTTGCCCAGTTACAGACATTAATAAGCAATTGAAATAAGAAAATTTGAGAGAATTAAAATGACTAAACCTGTTGTATTAAGTGGTATTCAGCCTTCTGGTGGATTAACGATTGGTAATTACTTGGGCGCGTTGAAACAATGGGTGTCGATGCAAGAAACTCATCAGTGTTATTACACTTTGGTTGATTTACACGCGATCACGGTCAGACAAGATGCTGCAAAATTACACGCTGCAAGTCTTGATTCACTGGCCTTGTTACTAGCTTGTGGGGTAGAGCCAAAGAGCAACCCAACGTTTATGCAGTCGCATGTACCACAACACTCTCAGCTGGCCTGGATACTGAATTGTTATACCCAAATGGGTGAACTGAACCGAATGACCCAGTTTAAAGACAAATCACAGAAAAACGTGACCAATATCAATGTAGGGTTGTATAGCTATCCGGTGTTGATGGCTGCCGACATTTTGTTATATGCCGCCGATGACGTGCCAGTAGGGCAAGATCAGAAGCAACATTTAGAATTGGCCCGTGATATAGCCACTCGTTTTAACAATGTTTATGGTGAAACGTTTAAAATCCCCGAACCGTATATTCCTAAGGTTGGGGCTAAAATCATGAGTTTGCAGGACCCGACGAAAAAAATGTCAAAGTCTGATGACAACGTCAATAACTTCATCGGTTTGCTTGAAGATCCGAAAAAAGTCGCCAAGAAAATCAAACGAGCAGTGACCGACTCCGATGAGCAAGCCCGTATCTACTTTGATATAGAAGAAAAACCCGGCGTATCGAACCTGCTGACCTTATTGTCGTGTACCACAGGCAAAAGCATTGAAGCTTTGGTCCCTGATTATGAAGGCAAAATGTACGGTCACCTTAAAGGTGATGTAGCCGAAGCGGTGGTTGAGTTTATAACCCCGTTACAAACTCGTTTTCATCAATACCGTGAAGATATGACGCTGCTTAATCAGGTGATGAAAGACGGTGCCGAGCAGGCCTCAGCCCGCGCTGAAAAGACCCTGATAAAAGTTCACGAAGCGATTGGTTTTGTTGCCAGGCCTTAATAACGACTTAACAAGGTGCGCATTGCGTACCTTGTTACCTTGAGTGATCCCTCCTGATCCCTTGCCTGTTGAGCACAATAACCAAACTCAGCTATCCTTAGTGATAGTCTAAAAACATCAACGTTTTACAAAGGCCCTTGATGAGTGTGTTGTCCTATTATTATCGCCTTGCTTTTAGATGTGCTCTTTTGGGGGCCCTTGGCGTTTTACTGTGGGCGGTGTTTACTCAGGCCCAGAATATGCGTTTTGAATGGCTTTCAAGAGCAGGGGGTTATCGCAAACCACGGTCAATGCAGTGTTGCAGGATAGGGTTTTGGTCTTAATCGTTATGATGGCCGCGTTAGGTAACTTGGCCGCCGGTGTTGCCCATGGGGTTAATACCCCGCTGGGTATTTGCATCACCATGGTGAGTCTTAATATTGAACGCTTAAAAGACTTAAACCAGCAAGTGAGTCAGGGCGTGATGACACGCACGTCGCTGGATACCTATATGAAAGAAACCGCCGAAGGTCAGGCATTGGTTGAGGGCAACTTACACCGGGCGGCTGAATTAATTCAACGCTTCAAAAAAGTGGCGGTAGAGCAAACCGCAGATACCTTTGATAACATCGTTTACCGCGACAATGGCAACGGCATGACAGCGCAGGGGTTAGAGAAGATGTACGCAGTACCGCCCGTGCCAGCGGTGGCACAGGGTTGGGCATGCACATTGTTTATAATCTGGTAGTGCAAAAGCTTGGGGGAGTATTGTGTGTAAAAGCAAACCGGGTTTTGGGGTTGAGTTTGTTATTGAGGTGCCGTTATAGGGTGTTCTAACGCGCCCCGTTGGATAAAAAACCGATAGGCGCATTTGTTCAGTTCCGGGTTGTTTGAATCCTCAAATTTCTCCAATTCGTCGACTCTGCCTTGTGGTTTACCATTGGCATTAAGGCGGTCTAATTCGATGGTTTTGCGGGCGCGGTGTTGATTTTCTACTGAGGCAAGCGGATCGGGTATCAACATGCCAGTCTCCCATTGGATGCTAAAATAATCATCAAAATCATAATCTTCAACATCGGGCTTTAATAATGCCTCGTCAAATTCAGCGCTTTCTCTTGGCATTTATCGCAACACAATCGCTGCGTTTTCGACGAAGTTCACGGCGCGGAGGTCGTTCCTACCATAAACAAAACTGTTACCCTAAATTGCGTGATATGGTCAGAGCCCTTTTATTTATCACTTTACGACCAGTTTTCAGTGGCATAAAAGTAATCACAAGCAATAATATAACCACTATCAAAATTCACAGGGCAAAGCCTATAATTTAAACGACTCACTTAAACAACTAAGTCACACGAAAAAATCAAATCAAGAAGCCGCTGACCAGAAGTGTTTGAGCACTAAAGGCCAGCTAATCAAAACATCTAAAACTCTATATGTAAGTAAAGAGGAAGAAAAGCAATGACTATTCGAAAGTTTACACAACTCATGTCTGACGTCATCCATTTAATGACTGTCACTGCAACAACTGCACAAAACCCAACCTTTATTAGCAAAATCAGCCGTATGGGAGCCAGTCATGAGTAACATTAATCCGTTAGTACAATCAACAGCACCACAAACCATCAATTGCTCTATCGATGCAATACAGCTATTAACCACACTGCTTGATAATACCGTCAAGTGGGCTAATAGCGCTAATGCTGGTGAGAGTGCCGATGATAAGCACATGAGCGCCGCAGAGGTGGCGGCATTAAGCCTGCAACTTAGCGGTGTACAATCGGTTCTTGAGCAAGGTTATGCACAATGCATTGAAGCGGGTGGTAAATCTAACCAAAGCTAACGAAAGTTAGCTACTGTAGCAATATAAAAAAAGGCACCTGCGGGTGCCTTTATACTGGGGGATCACCGTTATATTCGCGGCGCAGAGGCTTCGCCGCTGCCGCTCCCACCGATCTTCTCTCATAGTATAATTCTACCCTATACCTTTATACTGTAACGTTCTCGTCACTGCGAAAGAAAGCGGGTCTAACCTGTATGGTTGACCCTATGCAACAACCAAATGATGTAGCAGGTAGTCACCGATGTTGCGAGATTTCTGGTCAAACTCGACACCGAGCAGGACTATCGCTTTATTACTTCTGAGGTATTTTTGTGCGTATTGTTTATCCTCAATTTGTTTAAGGGCTTCTTCTTTGGTGCCATTGAGCTTAAATTCGATAATGTAAATGGTATCAGCGGTTTGTAGTACGCAATCTATGCGGCCCTGGTTAGTGCTCACCTCAGCATCAACGCTTAAACCAATCATGGTGATAATGGCGTAAAACAGCGATTGATAATATTTTTCCCGGTCAACGGCCAGCTCGTATGGAATATTGGCGAAGAAAACCTTGAGTGTTTTAAAGAAATCATCCAGTTTACCCGCGTTGAGATAATCAACCAGATCATAGATATAAATATCGCCAAGCCCTTTTTCTAAACGGCTATAGCGGGTAGCCACTGATTCAAAAAATGAACTTTTCACTTCGTAATTGGGAAAGTCCAGGGTATAACGGCCATTGCGATAACCTTTAATGGTCAGATAACCGGTTTGCACAAATAAGGATAAAACATCCATATCTTCGGGCTCAGTGCTGGTAAAAGCACTTTCGCTCACCTCTAACCGTCCCATGGAGGCTAAATCATATTGTTTGTTTTGCAGCAAATCCAACAAAAATGTCGGAGTCGCCGTGCTATACCAGTAGTTTTTGAATTCTTTACGTTTAAATAACGAGAGCAATGAAAAAGGATTATAGACACTAACCGCACGAGGGTGAAACTGATACCCGTTATACCAGTGCTTAACTTGGGCCAGCACCGTTGGTCTATCCAATTGTTCTTCAATCACCAGTTGATCAATCGCTTGGGTAAAATAATGTTCCAACTCTTGCTGGGTGATACCACACAGGGTGGCGTATGCTCTGTCCAGCGAAATATCTTCCAGGCTATTCATCCCAGAAAAGACAGATACCTTGGCAAACTTTGAAACCCCGGTAATAAAGACAAATCGAAGATGTTCATCCTGCGCCTTAACCATGGCATAAAATGCACTCATTACGGCTTTAATCTCTTCAAGCACGGCGGGTTTTTTAAGGTTGTTAAGTATCGGCTTGTCGTACTCATCAACTAACAACACCACTTTTTGCCCGGTTTTTTCATGCAGCTTGACCATCAGCTCCTTAAAGCGAAGCGCAAAACCGTCTTTGACCAATTCAACGCCATAGTTGTGCGCATAATCATCAAGGGTACTGCTGACATATTTTTCCAGTTCATCGGCTGTGACAAATCGCCCGCCAGAAAAATCCATTCTAATCACCGGATAAGTGGCAAAATCATAATCCGTATCGGTGATCGCCAATCCGTCAAACAAGTCTTTTCGGCCTGAAAATAGCGCATCAAGGGTAGAAATTAACAGGGACTTACCAAAACGGCGGGGTCGGGAAAGAAAATAAACTTTACCAGCGTAAACCAAATCATGGATCACGGCGGTTTTATCCACATACAATAGTTGATTTTCAATGATTTCTGAAAAGGTTTGTATTCCAAGCGGATATTTCGGGTAAGGGGCCATGATTCATCCAGTGGTGACTTAAGTCAGCGCATCAATATTAACGGGTAGTATAACGGATATGGGCATAGGCCACCACAGCAGCTGTGTGGGCGTAATTGACCTTATGAAACAACCAAATGATGTAGCAGGTAGTCACCGATGTTGCGAGATTTCTGGTCAAACTCGACACCGAGCAGGACTATCGCTTTATTACTTCTGAGGTATTTTTGTGCGT
>JBLHHD010000056.1:0-10194 GCA_047614605.1 Alteromonadaceae bacterium | reverse complement strand
AATTAGCAGGATAGCATTATGCCCTGGATACAAATCCGCATTCATGCCTCTGAGCAAAACGCAGAAGCCATCAGTGATCACCTAAGCAACTGCGGCTCCTTGTCAGTGACCTTCATGGATGCCAAAAACACGCCTATATACGAACCTGATTTAGGCGAAGTCAGGTATTGGACTGACACTATCGTCATTGGCTTATTTGACGCTAATCAGGATATGGATGTCGTTGTTGACTACTTAAAGCAACAACCCCACCTTGACACTAAGCTAAGCTACAAAATCGAAGCACTCGAAGACAAAGACTGGGAGCGTGAGTGGATGGATAACTTCCACCCAATGAAATTTGGCGAACGATTGTGGATTTGCCCCAGCTGGCTTGACGTGCCAGACCCAACGGCCGTCAACATCATGCTAGATCCTGGGCTAGCTTTTGGCACAGGTACACACCCAACCACCGCTTTGTGTCTACAATGGCTTGACCAGCTCGATTTAAGCGGCAAAACCGTTGTCGACTTTGGCTGCGGATCCGGTATTTTAGCCATCGCAGCATTAAAACTAGGTGCCAAACGAGTCATTGGTATTGATATTGACCCTCAAGCCATTCAAGCCAGCCTGGCAAACGCCCAACGTAATGGTGTTGAAGACAAGCTGGAGCTTTATCTGCCAAAAGACCAACCGCAGCTCGAAGCTGATGTCGTCGTTGCCAACATTTTGGCCGGCCCTTTACGCCAATTAGCTCCGGTGATCACCGCTTATGCTCGCTCAGGAGCCGATATTGCCTTGTCGGGAATACTCGAACCTCAGGCACAGTCACTTTGTGACGTTTACCAACTAAACTGCCAACTAGATCCGGTAGCCTTAAAAGATGAATGGATACGCATTAGTGGCAAGAAGTGTTAATAAAACAGTGCGTTTAATTAACACTTATACAACAATATAGACGAGTATGATTAAACAATAAGCGTCGCGGTAGGTCAAAATTACCAACTGACCGTTCAGTACAGACTAGTCCATCTGTAACTAAATATATTTTTTAGACGCGCTTTTATAACCCTTATTTTGGTAATTTATCGCAAAACTGACCAGAACACCCTGTTTAGAAACGAAGATTTTAAATGTCAATAGGCTAAGCCGAAAAAAAAGTTAATTTGTTTAAATTATAACCTTTGATTTTTCCAAAAAAACCAGTAAACTGGGCGCCCTCTCAATCAATCTGTGTTTTTTTTAACCGATTGATTGAGAGGCAAATGTAAAAGCCTTTGCTTTTAACAAAGCTAGGGGAAAAGTTAAAACGCGTTTATAGAGAATTGGTCGTTTTGCAGATAGGTTCATATAAGTTAGACAACAATCTGATAGTGGCACCGATGGCGGGTGTTACCGACCGACCTTTCAGAAGCATGTGTATGCAACTGGGTGCGGGAATGGCCGTGTCAGAAATGATCTCGTCCAACCCTAAGGTTTGGCAAACGCAAAAGTCAAAAAACAGAATGATCCACGGTGATGAAGCCGGTATTCGTTCTGTACAAATTGCGGGTGCAGATCCACAGTTGATGGCTCAAGCGGCAATACATAACCAAAGCAATGGTGCACAGATCATTGATATTAATATGGGTTGCCCAGCTAAAAAGGTAAATAAGAAATTAGCCGGTTCTGCCTTGTTGCAGCATCCTGAACTGGTCAGGGAAATTGTCCGGGCGGTAGTTGATGCGGTTAAGGTACCAGTCAGTCTTAAAATCAGGACTGGCTGGGATCCACAAAACCGCAATGGTGTGGCAATAGCTCGCATCGCCGAAGAAGAAGGAATTCAATGTTTGGCCGTTCATGGCAGAACGAAAAGCTGTATGTATAAGGGAAATGCAGAATACGACACCATAAAAAAGATAAAACAGGCAGTGTCTATTCCAGTGATCGCTAATGGTGATATTGATTCACCACAAAAAGCTCAGCGAGTACTGGAATATACCAATGCCGATGCCATTATGATTGGCAGAGCAGCTCAAGGTCAGCCCTGGATTTTTCGCCAGATTGACCATTATTTTAAAACTGGTGAAATGCTGGCGGCCCCTCATATTGATGAGGTAAAGCAAATTATGCTTACGCATATCAGCAATGTTCATCAGTTTTATGGTGAATTTACGGGTGTACGAATAGCTCGTAAACACATTACCTGGTATTTACAGAAACACGACTCTCTGGGTCCGTTTCGACGACAGTTCAATGCGCATGAGGATGCCTCAGCACAGCTCGACGCATTAGAATGCTATTTTTTTCAACTTGCTAAACTATAAAGAGAGAACAATGTTTGAACAAGACGTAACTTACCCTTTCATTACCAATGCCCATATCCAGACGCAGGACAAGCCTCAGCCTTTGCGCGATGCGGTCCGTAAAGCCGTTAAAAACTACTTGATGCAGCTTAATGGTCAAGACGTTGAAGGTGTATATGACTTGGTTCTTTCAGAACTTGAAGCACCTTTACTGGAGCAAGTAATGACTTACACTCGTGGTAATCAGACTCGTGCCGCCATCATGCTAGGTATCAACCGTGGTACTTTACGCAAGAAATTAAAGCGTTACGGCATGAACTAAGGATCACTGTTAGTTGCCCAGTGTTTTAACGGCAACTTAGTGTATTTTTTAAAAAAAAGCACCCTTTGGGTGCTTTTTTTGTTTTCTGGCTTTTATTCCTGCCTCACAAGCTGAATTAAATTCTAACGACATCGCGGTCAACTTCTGTTATTATCCGGCCAAATTTCAGGCTGTCAGTGTGCTTTTGCCATTCCGTTGGGTCTGCGGTGACCTTACGACATTAGTATTTTGGCTTAACGTCTGTAATTACGATAGTTGTTAAACCCCCACACATAAACTTTGTTTTCTATTTTGAGGTGATTAAAAAGTAATGGATACACTTCGTCCTGTTCGTCGTGCTTTGTTAAGCGTTTCCGATAAAAATGGCATTATTGAATTCTCTCGTGCATTAAGCGCACAAGGAGTTGAGCTGCTCTCCACTGGTGGTACAGCCAAGTTACTGGCTGATAATGGCATTGCTGTTATTGAAGTATCCGATCATACCGGTCATCCTGAAATTATGGACGGTCGGGTAAAAACGCTGCACCCCAAAATTCACGGTGGTATTTTAGGCCGTCGCGGCACCGATGAAGCGGTGATGAACGAGCATAATATCGACGCTATCGATATGGTTGTGGTTAACCTTTATCCGTTTGCCGCTACCGTTGCCAAAGAAGGCTGTACCCTTGAGGATGCGATTGAAAATATCGACATCGGCGGACCTACCATGGTCCGTGCCGCCGCCAAAAACAACAAAGACGTCACTATCGTTGTTAACACCTCAGATTATGACCGCGTATTAAGCGAAATGGCCGCCAATAACGGTAGCACTACTGCCAAGACCCGTTTTGATCTGGCGATTGCCGCTTATGAGCATACCGCCGCTTATGATGGCATGATCGCCAACTACTTCGGCACCATGTTTAGCGCAGGGGTCACCAGTTACGCCGACGATAAAGACCACGTCAGCGATTCAAAATTCCCACGCACCTTTAACGCCCAGTTTATTAAAAAACAAGATATGCGTTATGGTGAAAACGCCCATCAAGCGGCGGCATTTTACGTCGAAGCCGATATCGAAGACGCTTGTGTTGCCACCGCCACACAAGTTCAGGGCAAAGCCTTGTCTTACAACAATATCGCTGATACTGACGCCGCCCTTGAGTGTGTTAAAGAGTTTGACCAACCGGCTTGTGTCATAGTTAAACACGCCAACCCTTGTGGTGTGGCTTTGGGTGAAAATATCCTCGAAGCTTACAAGCGTGCTTTTCAAACTGACCCTACCTCAGCTTTTGGCGGTATTATCGCCTTTAACCGTCAACTGGATGCCACTACCGCCAGCGAAATTATCGCCCGTCAGTTTGTTGAAGTGATTATCGCCCCAAGTGCCACTGATGAAGCCAAAGCCGCTGTAGCGAAGAAGAAAAACGTGCGTTTGCTTGAATGTGGTCAATGGCAGGCTCGATCCCAGCAAAAGTCAACCAAAACCGATATCAAACGAGTCAGTGGTGGTATTTTGCTGCAAGACCGTGATCTGGGTATGGTTCACCGGGATGACCTTAAGGTGGTCACCAAACGCCAACCAAGCGAGCAGGAATTGACTGATTTATTGTTCTGCTGGACAGTCGCCAAATTCGTTAAATCCAACGCTATCGTTTATGCCAAAGGCAATATGACCATTGGTGTAGGTGCCGGTCAAATGAGCCGGGTCTACAGTGCTAAAGTCGCCGGTATTAAAGCCGCTGACGAAAACCTCGAAGTTAAAGGTTCTGTCATGGCCTCAGATGCGTTTTTCCCATTCAGGGATGGCATTGACGCTGCCGCCGAGGCGGGGATCACTGCGGTGATCCAGCCAGGTGGTTCAATGCGAGACAGCGAGACAATTGCTGCTGCTGACGAACATGGTATGGCGATGGTGTTTACCGGAATGCGTCATTTCAAACATTAATTAAAGGTCGAACGAGGATTTGAGATGAAAGTATTAGTCATTGGCGGCGGTGGTCGCGAACATGCACTGGCCTTTAAAGCTGCCCAATCACCACAGGTCGAGATTGTTTATGTCGCCCCAGGCAACGCCGGTACTGCTTTAGAAAATAAATTACAAAACGTCGCAATTGGCGCAGATGATATCCCTGCCCTGTTGCAGTTTGCCCAGGACAATAACATCGACTTAACCATAGTCGGCCCCGAGGCCCCATTGGTAGCGGGCATTGTCGATACCTTTAACGCAGCCGATCAGGTAATCTTCGGCCCCAGTGCTGGTGCGGCACAACTTGAAGGTTCAAAAGCGTTTAGCAAAGACTTTTTGGCCCGTCACAGCATCCCTACTGCGGCTTATCAAAACTTCACCGACATTAAACCGGCCAAAGCTTATATTAAGGCTAACAGCCTGCCGATTGTGATCAAAGCCGACGGATTAGCGGCTGGTAAAGGGGTTATCATCGCTAATACCGAGCTAGAAGCCTTTGCTGCGATTGAAGATATGCTTGAAGGCAACAAGTTTGGTGATGCGGGTAGCTGTGTGGTTATCGAAGAATTTTTGGTCGGTGAAGAAGCCTCGTTTATCGTTATGGTCGATGGTAAAAACATCCTGCCGTTTGCCTCTTCACAGGATCATAAAGCCCGTGATAATGGCGATAAAGGCCCTAACACCGGAGGCATGGGAGCATACTCTCCTGCACCGGTTGTCACTCAAGCCGTCAACGACTGGGCAATGGAAAATATCGTCACCCCAACCGTTGAAGGCATGGCAGTCGAGGGTAATCACTACAGTGGGTTTTTGTATGTCGGTCTGATGGTCGCCCCTGATGGCACCGCTAAAGTGGTCGAATATAACTGCCGTTTTGGTGATCCTGAAGCCCAACCTATCATGATGCGTTTACAGTCTGATTTGGTGGACTTGTGTCTGGCCACCATCAACAGCAAACTTAATGAAGTCACCATCGACTTTGACCCCCGCGCCGCCGTTGGCGTGGTATTGGCAGCCGGTGGTTACCCCGAAGCTTACAATAAAGGTGATGTGATAAGTGGGCTGGGTAATGATACTGCCGACAGCAAAACCTTCCATGCGGGCACTACCACCAGCAATGGTGATGTTGTGACTAATGGTGGTCGGGTATTATGTGCCGTAGGGTTAGGTGATAACGTCACCCAGGCTCAGAAAAAAGCCTATGAACTGGTCGAAACCATCAGCTGGAATGAAGTCTACTATCGCAACGACATTGCCTACCGGGCAATCGCACGCGAAGTGTAAAAACACTCTTTATGATGGGTAAAACCTGCACCTACGCCGGTTTTACCCACAAAAAACGTGACCGCCCTACGCAATTCAACCGCGACGAAGCCAATCTTGTTATCCGACATGATACCCTGACATAACCACTACAGCCTTGTATGTGGTTGATCAGATACACTGCCCAAGGATATAAAAACAACTAATCATCGCCACCCCCCAAACACTGGAGCGTAATACATCCAGATTAATCAAATAGAACACATTGTAAGCCACCCGGCTAATGACAAAAGCCACTGCCGCAATCTCAACCGAACCACTGACATTGTTTGTAGCGATCGCCGTAATAGCCGCCACAGCAAATACAATCAAAGCTTCAAAGGCATTTTGATGCGCCGCCAATGCACGGGCACCAAAATCAGTTAAATCACCCTGCTGGGCTCTAGGGTGTTTATTATCATAACCACCAAGGCGAAACATCGCCACGGCCACAGGCACTTTAGCCGCATAAGGCAACAGGGCACTGATGAAGAGGCAAATGATCACAGTTTGCATGGTGGCTCCTTACATTGACAATGACTTAACACAGACAAAAGCGACTTATTACAGCCAAAAACTACTCATCACAGACAAAAGCCATTTTTTGCTGGGTCTTATCAACGGCTAATCGAGTGATTTTGGTTTTACACACTTTTGACATATCCATCCACTTCACCCAATCGGCAACACTGTCAGTAGCACTGGGCGAATCATAACGCCATGTGTACAAGACGTTATTAACCGCCGTCACCGCCGTCTCATCATCTATCCAGGTATAATAGTCACTGCCCTTTGGTAAGGGCACCAGCGAACTCACTTTGTCGTGTTTAGGCTGATACTCAGCTAGCCACCACGTATCTTTGCCCTTTTTCTGGCTATTCTTTTGATATTGCAGGGTACTCGGCTCACCAAGCACAAAGGTCACCAAATCAAGATTAACTCCCCAGGCATGATAACCCACAGGTTCAAGATCCATTAGGCGACCGGCTTTTTCACTGGATTTGTAAGGGAGCGACCATAAAAGTTGCTTGCCATCAGGTTCAACCACAATCGCCGAAAAAGTTTTTTTTGCGGCCATTAGTATTGGCGAATACTCACTCAAATCACTATTAGTCAGGTTAGTGTGTTTGTTGGTCTTAAAATGATAGAAAAAACTGTCAGCCTGCCATTGACCACTTTTCATTGGCAAAATAGCAGTATAAAGAATGCCACTGCCATTAGCCAAAAAAAACGGCTGGTTATCGTAGCCTTTACGAGTGGTGATTTTTCGTGGGTTTTTCAGCTCAATTTCCCCGGTTAGGGCAGAGCTTATCTGAGCTACATAAATATCAGTGCCCGGTGGACCATCCTCAGCATTAGCGGTACCACAAAGTAACAAGCCTACCGCAACAGCAGTACTTGTCAGTAATTTAAATGGGGATTGGTTGTATAATGATTTAAACGGCATATTCGCCCCTGAGATAGAGTTTAATTGGCCGTTAATTTAGCTGCGTTAGGCCACCAATACCAGTAAAATAAAACATATCGAACAAATCACCCTGACGGTCTGTGGTTTGACCATAATAGTCCCTGCAATATTCTGATATTTTAATGGCTACATATTTTATCGTATGGGTTATGCTTATCTACAACGAATTCTCAGGTGGTTCCATCCACCTCAATCTCAAGCTAAAAAGGACCAAAGCACCATGACAGATACTTCAGGTAAACGCCTTGTTGCGATTGATATACTCAGAGGACTGATCATCATACTGATGGCGCTTGATCATACCCGGGACTTTTGGGGATTCGCTGGTTTTAGCCCTACCGACTTGAGTCAAACCTATCCAGCTTTGTTCTTCACCCGCTGGTTAACCCATTTCTGTGCCCCCTTATTTATCTTTTTAACTGGTGTCAGTGCCTTTTTATATGGTCAACAAGTACAATCAAAGTCGCAACTAAGAAACTTTTTACTCAGCCGGGGCCTATGGCTGGTTATTGTTGAACTGGTGATCATCAACCCCAGTTGGCAATTTGGCTATAATATGGTGTTTGTTCAGGTGATCTGGGTAATTGGTATTTCAATGATCATTATGGCGGGGTTAATCTACTTACCCACCCGATGGATACTATTGCTGTGTATGCCATTTGTATTGTTCCATAACTTACTCGATGATAGTGCCGTAAGTTCACTTTTAGGAGACAGTAGCTGGCTATGGATGATCATTCATCAACGAGGCGGTTTCAAATTTTCTGAGCAAGGACTTTTTATCTTCGTAGCTTACCCCTTGATCCCCTGGTTTGCAGTCATGGCTGGCGGTTATGTTATGGGCCAGTATTATTTAAAACCCGCAGCCACCCGGCAAACCGCCTTATTTGCACTGGGGGCTGGTTTTATCGTAATGTTTATTTTACTCAGGGCAAGTAACATATATGGCGACCCAACCAGCTGGCAATCAGGCGGTGATCTGACCAGTTCACTCTTATCATTTCTTAACACCACCAAATATCCGCCATCATTACAGTTTTTACTCATGACCATGGGGCCTGGACTGATATTACTGGGTTTATTGGACAAGCTTAGCAGCGACAGCAAAATTTACCCTGCTTTTCACTGGCTTAAAGTGATAGGTTCTGTGCCTTTGTTTTTCTACATTGTTCATGTGCCACTCATCAACCTGGCTGCCCATCTTTATACATACATTCGCTATGGACAGGCGATAAACTTTTTTAATCCGCAAAACGTGCCAGCAGCCTACAGCCCAAGTCTGCTGTTGGCATACATAGTGTGGGCCACCCTAATCGCCGTGCTTTATTATCCGTGCAAGCGTTATGGTCAAATAAAGCGCCAATCGAAAAACCCACTGTTTAGTTATCTGTAGCAAGAAAGGTTTAGATAGGGAGAACGGGAGAATAACCAGAAGCCACTTTAATGGCGGCTTCTGGTTAGCAAACACATTACAGCGCCGTATCTGCTGCAATAACGGCGTAGCTGTGAGTCACTTCAACCGAAGAGGCCAGCATCAGTGCTACCGAACAATATTTATCAGCTGACAACTCTACCGCACGGGCAACATGTTTATCAGAAACATTAGTGCCGGTAACATCAAAGTGCAAATGAATTTTAGTAAATATTTTTGGCACCGTTTCGGCGCGTTCACCCGTTATAGTCACCTGACAGTCAGTGATTTTTTGACGAGCCTTTTCAAGAATAGACACCACATCAACTGATGAACAACAACCCGTCGACATCAATACCATTTCCATCGGTGTTGGTGCAGTAGAGTCTTCACTACCGGCATCAAAAGCCACATGATGACCAGACTCAGAGCGACCCATAAAGGTCATACCTTCAACCCACTTTACCGTAGCTTTCATAAAATACTCTTTTTTTGTTAATGACATAGATTCAGCGTGTGATTCTATGTCAATGGCCTGACAATGGCTATGGGGGCAGGTAAAAAGACCGGGGGCAAGTGTCAATAAGTCTGATCAGCGGATTATTGTTGCTTGGCGCTAATCCATTAATTCGACTATCGCAGTATCAAACAAATTCTTAATCAAACCGGCAAATTCACCAATAAACTCTTCTTGTTCAACCGTAACCACTTGTTCCAAAATACCTGATAAAACTTCTTGCAAATCATAAACAATACCATCAACCTCTCTGACAATAATACTCCGATGATTGGGCTCAAGTTCTTGATGTTGTTGGCAAATATTCATAATGTGCTCGACAATATTATCCTCAATCAGCTCCATTACGGTTTTGCCACACGCTGCATAAGCGCTTTTTTGCTCAAACAACCCAAGATTATCTGTCAGGTATTGGATCAGATGTTCGTAACCTTCTTTATTTGTTACCACAAAATGGTCCTTAGGTAATTGACGTTGAATAAACGGATTGCAGAGTAACTCTAGCAAATTTAAGCAGAAAAACCAATGAAGTGCAAACCAACAACACTTAATCAGGAAAATAAACGCCCATTAAACCGTCTTTGTCGTTAGGTTTGCGGGGGGCCAGGATTGTCCTAATATAGAACGACGAAGATAGTATGTGGATTATTAACGCCAAGTTGCCTCAAGTAGAAGGCAGTTTGCTGGTTAAAGTCATTGAAGAGGTCATGAGGCAACAAGCTAAAAATGATTCCGCGGGAGCGCCTAAAGGGGCACAAATAGCTGGAGCGGAACATGAGTACGGTGATAACTGCAATTGCGATCACCACGCTGCGCCAAACATGAACCACCAATGGATCTCTATGGACAACGCCAAGTGGAGCCATGGATGGCGACACCAGGGCAGGACGCCCGTGGGTAGACAATGCAGGAGCACACTTGTCGAGGACACACCACAGGGGGCAGCGTATAGACATTGACGG
>JBLHHD010000055.1:0-10316 GCA_047614605.1 Alteromonadaceae bacterium | reverse complement strand
AGTAAATTTAACTTCTTTGAGAACATTTCAGTTCTCACTGGCTGCTCACCATCTAACCATTCGGCGCTCTAGGAGCCTGTCCGAGAATGAGACTCGACTGAGGAACATCTGGATTTGGCTATTTTACGCGCTTTTTCCAGTTAAATAGTCAAACTATTCGCCTGAAAAAACCGCGAGAACTATCTCAAACCAGCTTTTCCTCAGTATTGGCTTTATTATCGGACAGGCTCCTAGTGATATTTATCGTCATTTGACTCGGTATGGTACTGATATGGCGTATTTCTTTTAATACGGACAATAGTAAACTAATGAAAAAGGGGATATATTATGACTCAACATCTGCTTAAACGTACTCCAGCATTGCTCTTGGCACTGGCTGTCACCACAGTCACATTTTTTGCCGCTAATGCGATGGCTGATAATGGAGAACTTGCTTTGACTAACGGTTCGAAAAGTCATGTGCTGCAATCGTTTAAAATTTATTACGAAGGTAAATGGCGACGAACTGAAATTCGTTCGAAACCTTCAGTACGTTTCCTCAAGCCCAATGAAAAAATGGTGATCAACTTTAAATGCCAACCCGGTGAGTCAGTACGTTTTAAAGCCGGGTTCACCAAATCAAGAAAGCCGGCCAAAGAGTTAGAAGTACGTGAGGGTAAAACGGATTTATGTGAACGCAACGGCTTTACCATCAGGTTGTAGAACAATCATTTTAATAAAAACCGCCGGAGAATCTGTATGGCAGGCAAAAAAAACGATTACCTCGATGAATTACCCGAACCTGTCGGTAATGAAGTACCAATAAACCTTGGTAAACCTGCCGCCTTTACCTGGCGTGACTATGTACTGATGCTGCTGAAAATCGACGCGAGCATCGAGCATGGTTTGATGGTGCAATATTTATACGCTGCCTATTCACTGGGCGGTAAAAAAGTGCCCAAAGAAAAGCGAGAGATGGTACGACAATGGCAGCAAAGCATTTTTAGCATTGCCAAAGAGGAAATGGGGCACCTAATGACGGTGCAAAATGTGATCACCTTGCTTGGCGGTGCGGTCAGCCTGGACCGTGAAGATTATCCCTAGGATAGTGAGTTTTATCCTTTTCCATTTGAGTTGCAACCGTTAACGTTGGATTCATTATCCCGTTATGTTTTTACCGAAGCCCCATTAGGCTGGGCACCTCAAGCCGAGGATGAAAAAGAAATTCTTGAGCGGGTTAACAGTGGTCCGTTAAAAGCAAAGGGTGAGATCAAACAAGTGGCGGCATTATTTCGTACCATCACCGCCATTTTATCCGATCCCCAGCGGCTCTCGGATGATGATTTTGATGCAGCAAGGTTTCCTTATCAGGCTAATTGGGGCGCTTGGGGTCGTAATCAGGGCAGTGCTACAGGGTTCGCTAGCATCGATGCTAATGACTCACAAGATGAGTCGGTTAAAATGGGCGCCTGTCCGACCGATGCGGATGTGATCATTATCCCGGTGGCCACCCGGGACGAAGCCATTGATGCTTTGCGTATGGTGGCTGAGCAAGGTGAAGACCCATCGGGAGAGGGCAGCGAACGTTCTCACTTTTCTAGGTTTAAACAAATTTATAAACAATACAAACAACATTTCCCCGAGGACGGTGAAGCTAAGCCAATCAGGGATCTGCCGGTAAACCCAACCACCTTTAGAAACACCCGTTCATTGGGGGATGATGTTAACGTGACGGCATCACCTATTACCAATTCAGAGTCGGCCAAGTGGGCGACCTTGTTTGATTTACGCTACCGGTTATTACTCACTTATCTTATTCACTCTTTTCGTTTGGCTCGTTCAGTTAATCCTAATAAAGGACCTGGGACCTATCAAAAAGTCATGCATCAGGCGTTTTGTGAAATGTACAATCTCAAAGCCATTTCTGATATTTTAATTCGCCGTCCGCTGAATAATGGTGTGGATATGAGCAAGGATTTTCAACCCGCAGGACCGCCGTTTCAAATGCCTTACACCATGGAGTTACCCGAGGGGGAGGTGGGCTGCTGGATGCAATATCGCGATATTTTGGGGGGGTGTGAAGAGATTAGAGCATGGCTTGAAGATTGGGAAAGTGCAACCACCTCCAGACAGGAAGTTAATTACCTGACGGCCATGAGTAATGCCGACAGTAAAAGTCTGGTCTGGATTGATACTGTATTAGAAGCCACACGAATAGCCGGGAGTCTGGATTAATGAGCATCAAAAACCTGTTGATTTTGCCGTCGGTGGCCATTGGTCGTTTAGGCTCGGCGGATGAGCCGCTGGATAATTACATTATTGAAAAAGACCGGGAAAGGCCGTTGGATTTTCGCCGGATCAAGCGGGCCGAGACCTTTATTGTTGATACCAGTACTGGCAAGATCACTGAAAAATTACCGCCGGATGATAACCCGCCACTCTTTAAAGATGATGGCAGAGTTCGACCGGTTGCGCCGTTTATCGAAGCTTTTGCGACCTTTGATCAAGGAGGCAAAGAAAACCTCATCCAGCTGACCGGCAAATTACTTAAGCAATTAGGACTTAAAGCTCGCTGGCAAGTCAGAGCGGCTAATTTTAAAGTGTTTCGTCGTACGGGTGACGAAAATGACAAAGTGAAGGGGGGTATTGATGAGATAGAAGACCATCAGTTGTATACCCTCAAAGGCAGTGCGCAAAACTTTGTTTGTGATGGTGATGGCGAATTTAAAACCGTTCGTTGGGGCACTATGCAGTTTATTCAGCCAACCGATGAGTTTAACGAAATTCGCTTACGGTTTACCCCTGCTGCCGGGTTGATTTATGGGTGTACACCACTCGCTGACAGCCCTGATCAACATGAGCGTCAGCAAGTGGCGGGTCCTGCTTATTCGGATATTGAGATCCCTCCTGAGCGTACAGTATATGACAGCGTTAAGGGGACGTTTAATGGCCATGTGGATGAAAACCCGACCCTGACCACCTACGGACAGGGGCTTTATGCCGCTTATAACAAAACCCCATTTTATAACTACTATGACAGTCCGCAGCCCGCCCGGGGTTATTTGGATGATACCTGTGACGGAATAGTAACGCTAGCGCTGCTGGATGCCAGTGGTAAAGTTTGCTTTAGTAGCAAAGCTCGCTTTAGTGCTGCTCCGCCTGTGTATGCACCTGATTCTGAATTTATTCGTACTATAGAAGATGAAATGGAGCAAGTATTGCTTGGTCCTGCTATTGATGATGACGACAACGTACCTATGGAGCAAGCCGAGGATATTGTTCGCCGGGCTTATGAAACCGTGCGGTTTATGAACTTGTCGGTATTAAATGGCGATACAGTCAAAGGGCGTCCTAATGTTGCCGATACCATGGTCGCCAATGATTGTGAGGATTTAGGCCGTTCGAATAACCCCATCATGGCCGAACATACCATCGATACCTTATCTATCAGTGCTTTACACCAGCAGTTGTATACCTCTTTGAGAGCAGGTGCTGCACCGTGGTTTTACGAATTGATGCGCCAGCCCAACGAGGTGGGGGATTTGACTGACAAAGGGCGACGTAAAATGCCAGCCATGATGTCAGGGGCTGAAGGGCGTTACCTGACATTAACTTATCGTCAGCTCGATGTGCTTAAACAGGCCGGTAGTGGAGCTATTTTTGATGGGCCAATGATGGCCAAAAGTGCCGACTTGACGCCTAGAAATCTCACCGCACAACTGCAATACCGGGGTGAAGGTAACCCTTTGAGCACTCATATCGGTTCAGCTGCGGGTAACTGTTGTCCGGGACTCGAATTTGATTTCAGAGCCGTGTGGCGTCGGGTGTTTGAAGGGATCACTTTGGTTGAACACAATAATTACGTGGTACAGGCTGAGGGTGAACACAGTCATTTACAGGGCCACCGATTAGTGGCGATTGATATTCCTGATGCTCAGGGTAACAGTAAAATTTGGTCCACCATCGTACAGGCTACGGGACCTACCGCCTACGGTGACTCTGATGATATCTTGCGTATCGAAGGCAACCCGGACGGAGTGGTTAACCTTGAATGGTCCAATACCTTGTCTCATATTTGGCAGCATGTGGGCAAAAAGCTCACCTGTTACTTCACCAAAAACAGTGAAAACCCACCCCAGCCCCAGATATGGATGGATTTGAACGACCCTGAAGTGCTGAATAATGAAACTTATAATACGCAATTGTCTGTACGCAACTTTTTCGAGCCGGGCAGCACTTTTATCAACGAAGCCCTGGCACAGCCGGGTGAGCTGACACAAGGTTTGTGCTCACCGTGGCAAAATGATTTTCGAGAATGTGTTTGTTACTACTGGGCAACCAGCAGGCCCGACTATGTAAATGTCGAGCCAGCCAACAGCGGCGGCAGCAAAGGGGATAACTGGTTGCAGAAAAAACGTACCGGTCGTTATGTGGTGGATGATTATAAAGATAATCGTTTGCTCAACTATCAGGACTTGTTTAATGACTGGGAATACGAGTTGAAATTCCAGCTACAAGGCAGGGATGATCCCGAGGATGAATGAAGCCGTAAAGCACATACCAGTCGTCATGCTTGAAGAGGGCCTACAGGACACCCCTGTAGCTCGTCAGTATATGGACAGCTCAAAACCACGCTCGCCAGATTTGCATTTGTGGCAAGACGAAAACGATCATGGCCATTTACTGGTCGTTAATGGCAGCCGTTTGTTTGATGTTGCTGAGCCATTACAACAGCAAATTCAAGCTGCCCTGGACTCGGGCAATGAGGCTCAACTGTTAAGCCAATTAGGGGTGCAAGGGGCGCCAATGATTGACGATACGCCATTGGTACAACCCAAAACCTATGCCTTTTCGCTGGCCGTGGCACAAAAGTGTAACCTTGGCTGCACCTACTGCTACGCTCAACAAGGCGAGTTTGGTGGCAAAGCGCAAAACATGCCGATTGAAACAGCCCTTGAAGCGGTAGACCTGTTACTTAAAGGCGTTGATGATGGCGGGCGTTTTAATCTTGCCTTTATGGGCGGTGAGCCGATGGTTAATCGCAAGGTGCTTAAAGCGGCAACTTTACACGCGGTAGAACTGGCTGAGCAGCGCAACATCACCCCCTCTTTTTCAATCACCACCAATGGCACTTTGTTGCGCGAACAAGATGGCGAATTTTTTGAACAACACGGTTTTGCAGTGACCATCAGCCTTGATGGCGTAGGCGAAATGCATGATAGCTTGCGTCCTTACAAAAACGGTAAGGGTTCGTTTGACTTGATCATGAAAAATGTTCGGCCTTTATTGGCTATCCAGCAAAAAATGCAAGTATCGGCCCGGGTGACGGTAACCCCTAAAAATCTGCAATTACGCCCGATGCTCGACAGTTTTTTGGCCGAAGGATTTCACTCGGTAGGTTTTTCGCCCATGCTCAGTTCGCCCAATGGACAGTCACAAATGGGTCAGCAAGAGTTGGCAATAATGCTCGAACAAATGATTGATTGCGGCAAAGCGTTTGAGCGCCAGATCACAGCGGGTAAGCGTTATGCGTTTGCTAATATGAACAACGCCATGCGCGAAATAGACAAAGGTACCCATCGACCGTACCCCTGCGGCGCTGGTGCTGGTTATATGGGCGTTTCGGCAACAGGTGAACTCAGTGCCTGTCATCGTTTTGTTGACGATGAGGCAGGGCATATGGGCTCACTAGCAACGGGAATAGACAGTGACAAGCAAACCGATTGGCTGGAAGATCGGCATGTTCATCAACAGGAGCCATGCAACAGCTGCTGGGCCAAATACCTGTGTGGTGGCGGTTGTCATCACGAAGTAATAGGTCGTGGACGAATGGCGTGTGATTATGTACGCGGTTGGCTGCAATATTGTATGGAGGCCTATTTGCGTCTGGCACCCCAAAGTGACGACCAGCCATGACTACAACGACCACAGCTTTTGATGTGATCGTTATTGGTGGTGGTCCGGCAGGCAGTACAATCGCCACCCGATTAGGCCAACTGGGTCATAGTGTATGTATCGTCGAACGTTATGGTTTGAAGCGTCATCATGTTGGTGAGTCACTGAGCCCGGGCATTTGGTCGCAATTGCAACTGCTTGGTGCAACCGAGGCGTTTAAGGCCACGCCTTATCGACTCTGTAATAAAGTGCGGGTACGTTGGCCCGGACAACCCGAAGAAAACCGTCAAATCAACGGCCAGCCCGGGGTATTGGTCAACCGCAGCGAATTTGACTCGATGCTGCTGCACTTTGCGATTGGCAATGGGGTGCATTGTTTGAGCGATAGCCTGATCACCGAACAGCAACAAATCGATGGGCGCTGGCAATTTAGCGTTAAACAAGGCCAACAAGATCAGCCAACACTCAAACTTAACAGCGCTTTTGTGGTTGATGCCAGTGGAAGAGCCACGGCGATGCCGGGCGAAAAAAGTTATAACGGCCCAAAAACCTTTTGTTTATATGGCTACTGGCAAGGCAACGATGTGCCTTCAGTACCAACCATTCAGGGGACGCCTATCAGTTGGGTGTGGGGCATGGCGTTGCCAGACAACACCTTTAACGCGATGGTATTTGTTGATGAATTGCAATTAAAACAAGGGGCTGTACGGGATTTGTATCATGATATCGTACGCGAGTCAGGGTTGTTTGATGTGGCTGGCGACATTGAGCTGATTGGCAAAATCCGAACCTGCGATGCCACCCCTTATATCAGTCTTGATCCTGTTAGCGACAATCATATTAGAGTGGGTGAGGCCGCACTGGCTTTGGACCCACTATCATCATCTGGTGTGCAAAAAGCCATACATACTGCACTTAGCGGAGCCATTGCTGTGCATACCTTGCTGAAAAACCCGCTAAACCGTGAGGCGGCCAAAACCTTCTACCGAGATAGTCTTGACCAATCGGCACTACAGCATAAGCAATGGGCGCAAGACTTTTATGGCACTGGGGCCAGTTTTTATAACACGCCATTTTGGCAAACCCGGGCACAATTTAATCGCGAAGATGAGCCTGAGCAACTCCCTTTTATTGCACAACCTGTTGCGCAAGGAAAGTCATTGATATTGTCACCCGAGCTTAAATGGGCTGAGGTGCCTTGTATCACCGGTGAATTTATCGAATTGTACAGCTCGGTAGAACATCCGGCATTTGACCAGCCTGTGGCGTTTTACTCAGGTCACGCACTGGCACCACTGCTAAAATCATTACCAGCAAAGGCCCTTAAACCGATTGATATCGCCACTTTGTGGGAATCGCAACTGGGTCTACATAGCGCCTTGTCACTGGTTGGCTGGCTGATGGGGCATGGGTTAATGGTGGCGGCTTAACTTTTGGGCTTAACTTTAGGCTCAGTCATGGGCTTTTAAGTCCTCGCTTAAGCCTTTTTCGAGCGCCTGGGTCGAGTTTTTCAAATCGATGGCGTATTGTTCGAGTAACTTGTCTTTTTCTGTTTTTGGTGTCCATTTTTTGACAGGCACTGTGTTGCCTTCTTCGTTGGTGGCGACAAAAACGATGATGCAGTGATTGGTTTCTATTAATTCATCACCTGTGGTATCGCCTGATTTAATGCTCACCGAAATGTGCATACTGGTGTTGCCTGTGTAGGCAATATTGGCGGTCACTTCGACAAGTTGTCCCACCAAAATTGGGCGATGAAAACGAATCGACCCCACCGAAACGGTGACACAATACATGCCACTCCAACTGGCCGCACAAGCATAAGCAGCCTGATCAATCCATTTCATGGCAATCCCCCCATGCACCTTGCCACCAAAGTTAACGTGGGTCGGCTCGGCTAAAAATCGTAATATCATGGTTCTTCTACTTAATTTCATTGCGATTATCTTGTTTGTCGATTTCGATTAGCTAAAGTATTGGGTATAAACGAGGTTTTTGCCACTAAAGCCGTGAAAATGACGGTATAATCCCGATGGCAGTATTGACTATATTTTAGCGGTGCTGGTGAGCTAATCGAGCTGTGTTTGTTTTTGGGTCCTAATTAAGGTATAGTGATGGTCACCCGTTCGATACAAAAATCATCTAAAAAAGCACTTGTAAATCAACCAGAAATTGGCAATTTACTGGTCTAGCAGATTAATATTGAAGGTCTGGAATAAATTTTTAGCCTAAAACGTTACGCGAATATAACCAAACAACTAAAAACGAGATGAGAAAATGCAGGAAAAATTACAAGATAACGCCCTGGTTTTTGCACTTGTGACCATGAGTAGTAAAAAGGTAATTAATTGAGGTAAAGGGCGCTTTCTGTTTCTGGAAAAGTCTTGTGTATTGGTTTTTTGAGTGTCAGATAAACATTGAGGAATTAAGTTTAGGAAATGTTGAATGCAGTCAGATTCTTGACATACATTTTGAGGTCAATGTTGGTACCATTTTCACCTCCAAATAAAAAGATTTGTTAATAAGTCTTACAGAGTTATACCATATATATAGGCCCAGCTAAACCTGCACCAACCAACAAAAGAGTCGCTACAATCTAAAAATCGCCAAATATGGAGAGGAGAAAGAAGGGTTTGTATTCGCGTCTGGCAATTTCACTGCCGTCAAAATCACCACCCCTGACCGGTTTATAGAAACTTCGGGTGCGGGTCGTACGGCGGGTATTTACGTTACTGACTTCAAGATGGATTTTAACGTCAAAAAATGCAGTGGTTTCAACAAACACGATCAGTGACTTTTCGGACTTAAGGTATTGTTGTTCTTTCACCAGGTAGTTATCATGACTAAAACCGCCGTTATAGGTAAAGCCCCAGGCCAATTGCTGTGCCGTCAAATCTTGACGAAAATTGACTTGCCACCACTTGGGAGTATAGATGCTGATATCACGTTCGCTGCCAGTAATTGGATCGTTATAATCTGATTTACGCAGCCGATAGAAAATATCAAATAGGCCATTTTCTATCAGGTTGTCTACCGGTAAATCCAGTTGCGTTGTCCACTGCCAGGTTCGGGCTTTGCCAGCATTACCTAACCCCGAATTCACCTTACCCTGTTCATCAGTGGACAAAATGACCTGCTCCAGCTTATCACTGCGCCACTCACGCTTGACCTTCACTTTTAAGCTGCCGCGATCGCTAAAGCTCCAGTCAAAAGTGGCCGTTGCCTCCGTTTGTAGCTCTGGGCTTAGGTTGGGGTTACCTGCATTGGTGCGATCTTCATCCGCCACCGAATGGGCAGAAAAATCACTAAAATTAAGCTGTCCAACCTGCCGCTGTACTTCGAGTGTCCAGCGAATGCTGTCATTAACTTGATAAGTCGTCGATAAGCGGGGTTTAATAAAGCGAAAAGTCTGTTGCTGGTTAGCGTCACCAGTGACTTTGATTTGTGAAAACTCGGCGGTTAGTCCCCCCTCAAAAGAAAGGTCGGGATCAAACGCATAAACAACATTGGCAAAGGACTCGGCACGCCACTCCTCTACTATCACGTCACTGCCAAACACACTACCGTCTGAGTTAGTCGCATCGGTATCGAGCCGGTTGTTTGCCACTTCAATGCCAAACTCCGGTTTGATTGTGGCATCACCTACATTGGCATAAGTCGCCCGGCCAACAAGTTCGGTGATAAGTTCATCTTGGTTATATCGACTGTCGGCGAGGTTATTATTAATGCCTTGTTGGTGACGTGTAAAGCTATAACGACTGTCATTTACCACGCCAAGCCCCAGCAGCCGAAGCTTCCATTGGTCATCGGTGGCAGTCCAGTCAACGCCCAGCTCGGTCAGCCGTTTTTTGTTTCTTTGGTTGAGTACAGTTTGTGAATCTGGTTCGCTACCATCGGGTAAACGATTAGTATAAATTTTGCGGCTGGTCTGTGCCTGCCAGTCCTCACCTTCGAGTCGACCATTAAGGGTAAGCTTTCCACCATCAATATAACGGGAGCCTTCACCACTAAAAATAATGGTGTCTGTAGCGCTGGGATGGTTTTCTGAGGTGCCTGAGGTAAGCTCGCCATCTTGATCACGGTGTTCAACTTGGGCATTACGGTAGAGGGGGAATACGCTCAGGTCGGTATCAAAAGCGGTTTCCCATTGACCTATTGAGGTACTTAATGTCGCTTCAACGTTAGGTTTTACCCGGGTGCCAGCGGTTTGCCTGGCCCGTATTGCCCAGGAACCAACAGTTAATGCTTTACGGGTAATGATATTGGCGATCAGTGACTGTCCAGCCGCCTCCCCGGCGCTGATACCACCGCGTAATATCTCAATTCGTTCAACCTGCTGTGCAGACATACGAACAAGAGCGCCTGTTAGGCCACCGGATTTACTGGTTGGTCGTGAGCCATTAATCAATACGTTACCGGCATTGCCGCCAAAACCCCGGGCG
>JBLHHD010000054.1:0-10415 GCA_047614605.1 Alteromonadaceae bacterium | reverse complement strand
TCCGCCTCAGGAACTCATGATGGCATTGAATCCGACGTTGGCTTAACCACGCCAATGGTCGATTGTAGTGACAAAGCCTTATTGTACGTAGAAGACAATACCGCTAACATCCAGTTAATCGAAGAGTTTGTGGTGGGTTGTTTTAACTTGCGCTTTGCCACCGCTGGTGATGGTGAAACCGCTTTACAAATCGTCCAACAAATCAAACCCAATATCATCATAATCGATATCGATCAGCAAAATAACAACGCCTTTGAGGTGCTTAAATCACTCAAAGCTGACCGACTGACTCAGCACCTGCCGGTGATAGCCCTAAGTGAATTAACCACACCCGAATTGGCGAAAACAATTACAACCCAGGGTTTTGCAGATTACCTGCAAAAACCCCTGGACGTCACCAAAGTGCTCGAATTGGTTTATAAGCATCTGGATTTAAACAAGGCTTAATCAGTTATCAGTAAGCGTTGCGAACCGCTAAATCAGTAGTCGTGTATTGTAAAATCTCAAGAATGATGCAATCAAAGATATACACATAGATTTTTTATACCCCGGACTGTCAGGTACTTCCCTGATCCTAAAAGGATAGTCTTTTAGTCTTTGCACCACATCTGCCAAATCTTCGACAATAAACCCCATATGATCAAAATAGGGGCTTTGCGGCCGGGCGAATGATTGCTCCCATGCGGGGGCTTGCAAAGCGATATAAGAATACTCAGTGACATTGTTGTGCTCTAAATAAGTCGCCATAATCCTAACCCCCATAAATACTTCATCACCTAAAGAAGTTTGAGAATAAACCCGATTTGTCATTAAGTAAAATCTTTGCTTTATTTAAGAGGGAGGAAGCGGCGGACATACCGGTGAAACTTGCGGATATGGTGACAAGCGCTCATCTAAGGCGTCGTCTTGTACATGCCATTCTCGCTTAATTAATGTCAGCTTACCTGACACTTCAAGCAGGGCAAAAGCTTGCTTAAAACGATTCACCACCGCAACATCACTAGTTAGACTAAAAGCAATACTCAAACTCGAATTAAGTGATTTGGCTTCGTATAATTTGATCATCTGACTAAAATCCAACCCCAGAATCTGCGCCTGATACTGAAAAATTAAATCGTTACCCACCACTAAATCGGCCCGCTCTTTAAATAACATACCAATGGTTTGTTCATTTTGATTCAGACGCTGAATATACTTAAATTTGTGATTCAAGAAGAACGATTCGGTATGGTAGTCCTTTGATGAGGCGAAAGTTAAATCTTTAAATTCACTCAAGGTGCAAAACGGAGCGCTGAACTTTGACTTAAGTCCCCACACATAAATTCGCTCATCTTTTAACTTGGCCACCCACTGAAATAGTGGCTCTCGGGGTGTGGTGCGGGCAATAGAGTAAATCAACACATTGGGTTCTTTTAGGGCTATGCGGTAACCTCTTGACCAGGGTAGGACCTGAACGTCGGCATCATCACCGGTCAAAGCAAACATCGCATCAACCACTTCGGTGGCATAACCACCTAAAGAGCCATCGTTGTTTTTAACCTGAAAGGGTGGCAAATATTCGGTCACCACTTTAATTTGCGACGCACCGACTGCCCAGGAAATAATACCTGACAACGCCACGAATTTCGTCACAGAACCCATCAATGTCATCTATTTAGCCCTATACTCACCAATTGCTTCATCAGAGTATAGCGAAAAATAACCAAAACAAGACCTGCGGGTACGATTAATTGCGCAAAATAAACAGCACTGACGAGCATCACTCCAGCAGATAGCTATAGAGAATATAAAACCTGCGTTTTAACGTTTAACCGCCAACTGAGGAAACCAAACTAAGGCCTATAATAATGCCCAAAACAGCGAAAGCAGCGAAAGCAGCGAAAGCAGCGAAAGCAGAACCAATAATCAATACTAACTTGCCCCCACTGAATTACCGGGTCTGCAATCCAACAATATCATTAATGGACACCGTAACATCTTTACCAACGACTTCTCCCTTAGTCACTTTGATGACCTCAAACTCATAGTGTTTACCATCAGCAGTATCAATTTTCACTTCATCACCGACATGAAGCACTTTACCACTGGCTATTTGCACGCGAAGCTCCTTTTGGGGTAAATTAGCCTCGTACATCGAACTGCAACCACTAATCAACACCAACACCATAACAACCCAAAACGACCTCATAAAGCTTCCCTTCACAAAAATAAAGTGCCATTTTTTACAGGGTTTCAGGGCTTTTGTCAAACATCAAAATTCACAGCAAAGGACGAAAGTGAAATAAGGTGCTATTCAGGGTAACCAGTGATCTGGCGGATTTTTTCATAAACCGGCTTTAAGCGACGGTACATCTTACGGTAAACCTGATGATAAAGTTGATCATACAATTTAACGTTGCTTTGATTGGGGTAAAAGGTTTTTTCGCTGCGGGTCATCTGTGCTTTTGCCTGCTCGTAGTCTGCATAAAGCCCCAACCCCACAGCGGCATTCATCGCCGCCCCCAAACCTGAGGTTTCATAAGTGTGAGGACGCTGGGCTGGCAGGTTAAAAATATCCGCCGTTAGCTGCATTGCGGCATCAGACTGTGAGCCGCCACCCGAAACAATCAAACGGGTAATGCGAATTTTTTGGCGTTTTTCAAGCCGCTCTTTGCCTTCTCTTAAGGCATAAGCCAGCCCTTCAAGAATGGAGCGATAAATATGTGCTCGGGTATGCACATCACCAAAGCCCAAAATAGCCCCTTTAGCTTCGAGGTTTTTCAGCCCCGGCGACCAGTAAGGTTGCAACATCAATCCCATTGAACCCGGTGGCACTTCTTCTACCAACTCATCAAACAAACTCTCAGGTGTCACCCCAAGCGCCTTGGCTCTGACTTGCTCACGCTGACCAAATTGCTGCTTGAACCAGCTGACCATCCAAAACCCCCGGTAAATCATCACCTCACAATTATACTGGCGAGGAATAGCCGACGGATACGGCGGAATAAACGTCATAGGTTCAATATAACGACTGTTGTTGGTATTCACTGTAGCCGTAGTGCCATAACTCAAACCAGCGACATCTGGTGTGGTACACCCCGACCCCAGCACTTCGCACGCTTTATCTGAGGCCGCCGCAATTAACGGCAAACCTTGGGGGATACCGGTCAATTTAGCTGCCAGTTCGGTGATCTCCCCCAACTTGCTACCCGGCTCTACCAACTCGGGCAACATTTGCCGGGTCAAGCGGGTCGCGTGCCATTTCCAGTCCAGCGGCCCTGCCCACTGCATTTGGCGATAATCAAACGGTAAATAACCGACATTACAGGCTATCGAGTCTTTGTACTGTCCTATTAATCGATAAGTTAAAAAGCCGGATAACAGTAGGAACTTATCGGTATCTTGCCAGATTTGTGGCTGATGTTGCGCTATCCAGTTAGCCTGAGTCTTGCGCCTGAAATACTCCACCGCACCAGATTGACCCAGCAATTTAAATAACCCACGCCAATACCAGGGCAGTGGTTTGTCAATATCAGCCAAACGTTGGTCAAGCCACAAAATAGCCGGACGCAGTGGTTCGCCATTTTTGTCGAGGTTCACTACCGTACTGCGCTGAGTCGTTAACGATACCGCCAATATTTGGCTTTTATCCACATTTGGCTGCAACCATAACTGCTGACAGGCTTCGCCGAGTTTTTGCCAAAAATAATCAGGCTGTTGCTCAGCCCACCCCGGGTGATCAGAAAAATAAGCGGTCAGCTCAATTTTGCTTTTAGCCACCAGTTCGCCTTGTAAATCAAACAATAAGGCGCGAATGCTCTGAGTGCCATTATCAATGGACAGGATATAACCCGGTGGAATGGTGGTTTCATTTTTCACTTTACAACAAATGCTCTTTGGTTGTGACCGATTATACGGTGGGCAGACTGTAGTATTGCTGCCAAATATCAAGGTAACGGGCCATTTCGTGCTGCCATTGTTCATCTGACCAGGGCAGGTGGGGCTGACACAAGCGCTTGATTTTATCAAGCTCTGCCTTAGCCCCTTCGGGTAACACATTACCCAGACGGGTACGGCGTAGTAGCAAATCATCCAGATGATAAATCTGCTCATATTTAGCCGCGTAAATCAGCTCAGCCCAGAGAGTTTTACTGTAACGTATGGGTTCTAGCAGCGATTTGTCGCTAACCTCTTCGATAAACTGATGAACAGACGAACCATAACGTCCTGCCAGATATTTGCCGTGGTCTTCTGCGACCGTGCTGTCAGCATTTTCAAACAACACAAAATCACCGATAGGTTCGCTCAAACCCAGTGTTTTCGCCGCTTTTGCCAACACTTCATTCGCGATCACCCGAAACGTCGTTAATTTGCCACCGGTGACGGTAATAAAGCCTGGCTGGTAAAACAAACTATGCACTCGTTTTTCTTTTGAAGCCGCCACTGTTACGTCCACTGGGCGATCGAGCACAATCGGTCTGACCCCCGCATAAGTGGATATAATGTCGGTTTTTTCGAGCTTTACCCCGGGAAATTCTGAATCAATCGCACTGAGCAAGTAATCTAGCTCAGCTTTGGTCATTTTGATTTCGTCATCCAGTGAACCTTGATGATCCACGTCAGTAGTACCAATCAACGTGGTATTTTGCCACGGATAAATCATTACCGGTCGGTTGTCTATGGGATGGAGTAAAGTCACCACACTCGATACCGGCAAACGCCAGCTAGGGACCAGCATATGACTGCCCCTCAATGGTCTGATGATAGCTTTGGGGTCAAGCTTGCCAGCCCAGGCACCAGTGGCGTTAACCACCATTTTGGCTTTTAATTCAAAGGGTTTGTCACTACCTTCAAGTTGTGCAATTACCCCGATCACTTTACCCTTGTCGCCCTGATGACCCTTTTGACCACTAGTGTCATGCAGCAACTGAGTCACTTTACAGTAGTTTATCGCCACACCACCATGAGAGCGGGCTTCTTGTATTAGCCTAAAAACCAGTCGGGCATCATCAGTCAACGCGTCAACATACTGAGTGCCACCGCGTAACTTGTCGGCTTTAATACCTGGCATCAGCATTTTATAGTCATTAGCGTTGAGTAAACGATGCTGTTTTTTGCCGGCGAAATGGCTGTAAATCCACATTAAAATGGTAAACAAACGCAAACCGGGCCATTTAAAGCGAAAATGGCTCATTACATAACTGGCCCTTTCGACCAGCCCCTGAGCCTTTTCTAGTAGTATTTCGCGCTCTTGCACCGACTCCTGAGTCAGTTTGTACTGACCCTCAGCCACATAACGCAGCCCCCCGTGAACCATCTTTGATGAACGGCTTGAACTGCCCCAGGCAAAGTCTTTTTGCTCCAGTAACAGCACTTTTTGTTCCAGTTGGTTGGCAAACTTAAAAATGCCCGCCCCCACTACACCACCACCAATGACAATCATATCCCATTGTTCAGTTTGATCTAGCTGCGCAATGGTTTCATCCCGGTTATCTGCTTTGATCATTGGCTAATCCTCCAGTAATGTGCCGGGATTGAGTTGTTTATCCGGGTCAAAGTGCTGACACAGATTGCTTAGCACTGCCATCCCCAATTCACCCTTTTCTTTGGCTAGATAAGGGGCATGATCTTTACCGACGCCATGCTGATGACTAATGGTGCCATGATTATCGACAATGGCCTGACTCGCCAAACCTTTAAGCTTTTGCCAGCGGGCGTGCGTGGCTTCGTAAGTGTCCGCACAGCGGTATAAATAGCTGGTATACAAGCTACAGCCCTGAGAATAGACGTGAGACAGGTGAGTAAAAACATGCACCAACTCGTTTTCGTCTGCCAGCCCTTCACGTAACGCCCCTTCGACCTCATTCTGTAAACGGTTGACGTTTTTCCAGTCGGTGGCGGTTTCGAGCGTATCGATGGCATAACCCCTTAACCACAACGCTTCACGTAAATAAGGTAACTTAAAGCGGTTACCTTGCCAGCGTTTGCCCAGCATAGTGCCTGTACTAATCCCTTTATATTGACGTGATAAACGGTTAATTTGCCGCGAAGTTGCCCGATTTTGCCCCTTAGAGCCAGTAATGCCATATGTCAGCATACACTTATTATCACCACAACTGCGCTTGCTGAGGTACTTTTCAAGTAAACCGATCACTGACTCATGACCCGCTAGTTTCAGCTGAGTTCGGGTCTCGACCGCATTACTGACCCGCAACATCGATAAGGTGATTTTTTGCTGCGCCGCATCCCGGCAAAATGAGCTGGCCGCCTCCCAGTTGGGAAAAAAGGTCACGTAGAAGTTTTCTTGCTCGGCAATTCGGGTTACCCGCACTTTAACCTGAGTTAATATGCCAAAACGCCCTTCGCAGCCGAGTATAATTTCTCGCAGGTCAGGTCCGGCAGAAGAGGCTGGGAAAGTCGGTAAATCCAGTGTTCCGCCAAACGTTTCCAGTTCGCCGCCAGCAAACAACTGTTCAATCCGACCATAACGTAACGACTGCTGACCACTGGAGCGACTGGCCACCCAGCCCCCGATAGTCGATAATTCGAATGACTGGGGAAAATGCCCTAAAGTGTAACCTTTAGCCCTGAGCTGAGCTTCAACCATCGGCCCCGGAGTACCGGCACCGAACGTGGCAATCTGACTTTGCTCATCCAAATCAAGCAGTTGATTCATACGCCCCATATCAACGGTTAATATCGCTCGTGATGAGGCTTTTGGGGTGACATGCCCAGCAACGCTGGTACCGCCTCCGTAGGGGATAAGTTCGAGATCATCGGTTTTGGCTAAGGCCAGCAAATCCCTGACATCCTGGTTGTTTTCAGGAAAACTGACGCCATCAGGAAATACACTTAACTTGCCACTACGCAAAGCCAGCCAATCGGGCAGTGATTGCCCTGTAGCGTGACGCACCCGCTGTTCCTGAGACTTGTCAATCAATGGGTGATCAGGCAAACGTGACTCTGGCACCTGTTCACAAACACTTTGCAAGCTCGCATCAGCCAGCGGCAGTGCATCTCCAATTAAAGCCCTGAGAAAACTGCCAGCACTTTTTGGTAACTCCATCGAGTTGGCATCATCGCCCCAACCATTCCAACGACGCATAAAATATTCCCCTCAAATCTTCAAAGCCATTTACAATACTGTATATGATAGGAATGAAACACCAATAAAGCACTGTCTATTTAGGACATTTTATGCCGCCCTCTACACCGATAAAATCATTCGATACGATCCAGCTGGGTTTGGCTTCAACCCCGGCGGTCAATCAATACTTGGCACAAGCTGAGTTTGAAGGGATTGCCACCGCCCCGCTACTGGATCAGTTACAGATTGACAGCACAATTTTACACAACAGTGATCGGCATATCACTGGCAACCAATTTCAACAATTAATCAATTTACTCCTCAAAACTAGCGCCAATCATTTTTTTGGCTTGCACAGCAGTCGCTTTGTGCGTCCTGACTCGTATCACGTTTTAGGTGATATCACCATGAACTGCCGCACGTTTGCAGAGGTTCTGGCCAAAATCCAGCCTTTTGAGCAGTTAGTCGGTGATATGGGAGTCACCCGTATTCAGCGCGATGGTCAATTTAGTCAAATTCAGTGGTTTTGCCAATACACCGAACCAGAGGTGATTAAGCAGATGGTGGATAATTGCCTGGCTTCGTGGTTAACCTTTACTCGTCAGATCATTGGTCAACAACACAGTCCTCATCAGGTTTTATTGCGCCGCCCTACTCCCTCACTCGCCGCCCAGCAGCAATATCAGCGTTGTTTTAACTGTACGGTGTTATTTAATCAAAAAGTTGATGCATTGGTGATCAAAAACCAACTGCTAAACCTGCCTGTCATAGCACCAGGCGGTGAGTTACTGTCAACACTTGAGGCTCGGGCACAGCAAATTATCGACTCCCTGAGTGATATCAATACAGTGGCTCAGCGGGTGGCCATTATTGTAGCTGCCCAGTTGCCCCACGGCTTACCTCTTCTTGAAATAGTGGCTCAACAGTTGAACATTTCAGCGAAAACACTGCAGCGTCGGTTAAAAGCAGAAAATACCCGATACATAGTGATATTAAATGAAGTGCGCTTAAGTCAGGCCAGCAGTTTGCTGAACATGCCAGGCTTATCACTCATTCAAATCAGTGAATGGTTGGGGTTTGGCGAGCCACGTTCTTTTTATCGTTGGTTTAAACAGCTCACCGGCACTTCACCACGGGCTTTTTGCCAAAACCAGTGCTAAAATGGCGCCGTTGTTTAGAAGCTTGTCCGGGAACAGCGGTCGAGCTGAGGGAAAGCTAGTTTGAGACAGTTTTCGCGGTCTTTTTAGGCGAATAACTTTACTATTTAACTGGAATAGCGCTGGAAATCGAAATATCGAGCCAAGCCAAATCCAGACTTTCCTCAGCCGTACTGTCGTTCTTGGACAGGCTTCTGAGCTAATATCCCCAGTTTAAGGACTTTTAAATGACATTTGATATCATCATCATCGGTAGTGGGTTAGCCGGATACACTTTAATTAAAGAGTTTCGCAGACTCGACACTGAATCGTCCATTTTAGTTATCAGTGCCGATGATGGCCGTTATTATTCTAAACCGATGTTATCAACCGGTTTTGCCAAAAACAAATCTGCCGCTGAACTGGCAATGAAAACCGTCGATCAAATGACTGAAACGTTTAATATCACCGTATTTAGCAATACCTTTGTCACTAACATTAACCGCTCACTCAAAACGGTCATTGTCGACAACCAGGACCAACATCATGGTTATAAAAAATCACTGATATTCGCCACTGGCGCAGCACCCATACAAATTCCCTTACCCAGTGCGCTGAACGAACGCTGTATGCCAATCAATGATCTGCATGATTACCACCAATTTCGCCAGTTACTGGGTGATCGTAAAAAGGTCGCTATCATTGGAGCCGGTCTGGTGGGCACTGAGTACGCCAATGATTTATCCGCCGCCGGTATTGAGGTAGACGTTATTGCACTAGATGACAGACCATTACAGCTGTTATTACCTGAACCCTTGTCAATGGCTGTACAGGATGCCCTGAGCCAGCACAATATCCACTGGCACTTTAACAACTCAATTACCGCCGCCAAGCTATCAGACCTTAATGATCCCGAGGATAAAATTCATTTGACGCTTTCCAGCGGCAAGATACTCAGTACTGATGTGGTATTGTCGGCTGTTGGCCTCAAGCCCCGGATTGAGCTGGCCAAGCAGTCAGGTTTGACGGTTGACCGTGGCATAGTGGTTGATCAACAACTCAAAACCACTGTCGAGGGAATCTATGCCTTAGGTGATTGTGCTCAAATTAACGGCCATGTGTTGATGTATGTTACCCCGCTAACCTTGTGCGCCAAAGCGCTGGCAAAGACCCTCAGTGGTACGCCTACAGAGGTGAAAATCCCAGCTTCACCAGTCATTGTCAAAACTCCGGCTTGTCCAGTGGTGTCCAGCCCTGCCAGCCATAATGAGCAAGGCAGCTGGCATTTTGAAGGCCAAGCCCCTGATTTAAAAGCAACCTATGTGGGTGAGGATGGTCGCTTGTATGGTTTTGCGCTAACGGGTAAAAAGGTTATGGAACGGATGAAACTAACCAAGCAGTTACCGCCGATCATAGGCTAAAAGCCAACAAAAAAGCGGTAACAAAAAAGCTGTAACAAAAGCTGTATCAATTGGCTTATTAGCACTATGATACAAACGGGTGTTTACTTGACTCACTCGATTAATTTAACTTTACCGGAAACCTTTATGCGCAAACTGTTTGTCAGTGCTTTGACTGTCATGATGTTATTCAGCTCCAGTATGCTGTCAGCAGCCGATCAATACGCTTACTTTGGTTTTGAGCCTGATATCATTACCAATTACATCAATAACAACAAAAAACTCGGTTATATTCGCATCACTGCCGAGTTGATGGTCAAAGATGTCTCTAATGTAGAGGTAGTTGAACATCATGCCCCGTTATTACGTGACGCAATCATTGGTGTATTAAGTAAAGAGTCAGAAGAAACAATCCGCTCTTTGACTGGTCGTGAAGAAGTTAGATTAAAGTGCGTACGCGAAATCAAAAGGTTACTGAAAAAAGAAACTGGCAACGAGATCATCAGAGATGTCCTCTTCACCAAGTATTTGTATAATTAACGTCCACAAAAAACAACGTACGTTGTTTTTATAGTGGCAGTTATCCTGACGCCGATCAGGATCCATCTGTGTGGTGCCATCCGTCAATTAAGAGAAAGTACGTTGCACCGTCTTTAACTAAGCAAAAACGTTGTTCAATAATGGTGATAATACCAGTTACATTAATTCAATGAGCTAAATTTTGGGCAGGGAAAATGGTCAATGACAAGGCGTTAATTGCCGTATATAGTTGTTCTACATACAAAATTAACAACGCAGTCAGTGGCCATTTTA
>JBLHHD010000053.1:0-10599 GCA_047614605.1 Alteromonadaceae bacterium | reverse complement strand
GGTTAAGTGCGATGGCTAATAACGAACTGAGCAGATGTGCAATCAAAATACCAAAGAACAATCCTTCGATACCGTTAAAATTTAAACCGATATAACAGCAGCCGAGCATTAACACAATACGATGGGTAAAAGACAAAAAGCTGGCTTTGAAAAAGTGTCCGGTAGCGTTAAAGCTACTTTGACAAATAATCGAAATACCGGCACCGATATAACCCAGCGGGACAATTTTAAGGTAGGTAGCAATGCTGTGCTGAATATGCTGCTCATCAGAAAACCACTGGGCTATTTGCGGGCCGTAAAACATTAAAGAAAATGCAATTAGCAACTGACTGGCAACGACCAGCAGCTTGGACTGAAGCAGTACTTTTTTGACTCTTTGGCCGAAACCTGACCACCAGTTAACCCCAACAATCGAAGGTAATGAGGTGGTTAATACCATGGGGATCAGTAACAGCAAGGCTTCAAGACGAAAAATGATCCCCAGCACCGCCACGTAGACTTGTCCGTAGGTGACGATCATAATTGTTAGCAAGGTAATGCTGATGGGGGTAAATAATTGCTGTAAGGTCGCTGACAAACCGGGCATCGACATTTTTTTTATGCTGGCCAAAGGGGCAATTTTAACCCCGTCCCAGGGGTTGATTTTTAGCTTACTAAACAATAGCATCATTGAAATTAATGCAAATAATGCATCGGTAAACAAATGCACCAGTGCGGCACTTTCGAGCGCTGATACCTGCCAATAGGCAAGATTGTCAAACCATAACAGTGCCAGTGTGATTTTGCATACCATCCAGGCAACAAACAAACCGCTGGCGTAACCGATCAGTCCGACAGCTCGCAATAAACTGTTGACCTGCCAAATTAATACCAAAAATACCCAACCCGTATAACGCCAGAGCATATAGTTTTCGATTAAAGGCATCAAGCGAGGACGAGGGCCTAAATGGAAGCTGTCAGGGAGCATGGCATAATCAATTCCCAAAGCGCTAAAAATTTCGTTGTTAAAGACAAAAGCCAGCAGGGTCAGCAGGGCGGACAACATTACTGCCACGACAATGCTGTTAACAACCACTTGTGAGGTTTGCTCTTTATTTTGGCTTATTACCTGAGTGACTGCGGTGTTGGTAGTAATGGTTATCGCCACAGCAAAAGCCACCATCGCAGTGGTGATTGGGACTGTAAAGCCCAGAGCGGTTAATGCTTCGAGGCTGCTATGACTTAATAGCTGACTTTCGAGCACATCATAGGCAAACAATAAAAAAATAGCGCCTACCATAGGGCAGGTCATTCGAAATAGTACCTGAGCGACTGGTGCGTGGACCAGCCATTGATAATTATGCGATTGCACGGTCATTTAATTTCAGATCACTATTGGCTAAGGATTTTTTGGTAACGCAAAACAAATCGATCCGTTGCTTTGTCGATAAGGCTGGTATCAAAAAATGAGTGTGAACGGGGATCATCCGGGTTACGTAAAATAACGGATTCTTCAACCAACACAAAACCAGCTTGGCTAAAGGCTTGTTTTACCAATAGTTCATCAATACGGTGAATACCGTGCAAATCGTTAGCGGCTTCATCACCACTGCCGACAACGGCGGCGTGATCAACAACGCCAATGATACCGCCGGGCTTAAGGGAGGTATATAAATCGGCTAATATTTGCTTAGGGTCGGCTTTCATCCAGTAAAAATCATGATAAACCAGCATTAAAAAGACCGCATCAATCTGATTGGCTGGTAAGCCCAAATCATCAAGCTCCCGGTCCCAGCGGACGACGTTACTAAGACGATTATCAGCTAAGCGTTGTTCAACAAATTTGTCTGATTGAAAATCATAATAGAGTTTGTCGTTATGTGAATAAATTTTGCCATGTTCACCAACGACCCGGGATAAAAGTTCAGTATAATACCCGCCGCCAGCCATAATTTCGACCACCTTCATACCGGGCCTGATGCCTAAAAATGATAATACCTGAGCGGGTTTTCGTTGTTCGTCCCGTTGCTTGTCAATCGCTGGACGATCTGGGTGAGCTACGGCGGTTTGCAAGGTAGTGCCAACCAAATGATCGGATGGCAGAGGTGGTTTTCCCTGGGTACAACCAGTGATCACAAACAGCGTAACCAGAGTGAGAATTGTAAAGGGGTTTGGCATATGTTGAGTGGTTTCCTGAGGTTAAACTAGGCTTTAAGCTGACAATCAGTATAAACCGGGTAACGGATTTTGTCGTTCAAATTGCTGTAACAAGCGGTTAAATTAGTGAATAATTGCCGTGATTTATTATTTATGAAGAAAATATCAATGAACAATGTTATCGATGAGACCTCCTGTCCACTGTGTGGTGACGCTAATTTATGTGCCATGACTGATAATAATAGTCAAGAAAATCAAAAGCTAAGCAAGCTTTGTTGGTGTGCTGAGGTCAAATTTACCGCACTCAAAGACGTGCCGATCCCCGAGGCGGCAAAAGGCAAGTCTTGTATCTGCCAGTGTTGTGTTAAAAAGCTGAAATTGGCCAAAGCGTTGTGATCACAGGCTGCGATTAGCGGTTAAAACTCTCTTCAATAATAGTTAACAGGCTGTTGAGCTTAATCGGTTTACGTTGATTTACTGACCAACCAGGCACTGATCACCCCGGCGAGAAAACCAAAAATATGACCTTCGAAGCTGATGTGTGATCTAAAATCAAACAAACTAAAGACAATCCCGCCATATAACAATACGGCGGCGATGGTGAGAAGCACGCTGCGCAACGAGCGGGTAAAAAAGGCGTGGCTGAGTAAAAAACCAAAGTAACCCATGATCATTCCAGACGCCCCGGCGTGAACGGCATTACGAGCGAATAACCACACCAACAATCCGCCGACCAGCCAGACAAATACACTGACAAAGATCAGTTTTTTCGATTGATGGACCAAAAAGCCCAAGATCACAAAGGGAATAGTATTAGAGATGATATGGCCAAGACTCCAGTGTAAAAAGGGGGCCGCGATAATACCAAATAAATGCCCTAGATCTCGGGGTACGATACCAAAGCTAGAAAGTTGATAACCGAGTAACAGATTGGCGATTTGGATCACCCACATTAACGCGGCAGCAGATAAGAGTATCTTTAATCCTGAGGTGGCATTGTTGATCATCGGACGGCTCCATTTTGGGGTTTATTTTAGCGAAGCGCCCAGATTAACGTTTTGGGTGGTTCGAGATATCGATGGGCACTACTTTAACCTTTTTACAATCAAGGGTTAATCATATAATCTTAACAAAATAATTCAGCTTGCCAGATTTAAGTGATCCCAGCCATGTCAACCGAGGTTACCAGTGCCGATTCAGAGCCGGATAAAAAAGCGCCTGCAACACCAACACCAACTGCAGAGCAGCCTGCAACAGCAATGGCAGAAAAAATAGCGCAATCATCACTCGTGCTCAAATCAGTTTCGGAGATTGATACTGCACTTAAATTTACACCTAAATCAGGGTCTAAGTTGATCGCTCAAAACTCTGATGCAGCGGTGAGTGTTGGGGTAGGCGTATCTTCAACGGTTGGTGTCAGCAAAAGTGCTAAAGTTTGTGGTAATTGTGGTAACGAACTTGAAGGGCCATTTTGTGGTGTCTGTGGTCAACCCGAAAAATCAATGATCCGTTTTTTTGGCTCAGTGCTGATGCACTTTTTGGATGATGTTTTTGGCTTTGACTCCAGAGCCGGACGAACCCTTTTTCCGTTGATTTTCAGGCCAGGTTTTTTAACCAACGAATACATCAAAGGGCGACGGGTGCATTATGTGCCTCCGGTACGTTTGTATTTATTTATCAGCATCATCTTCTTTTTGGTGTTGGGTTTTTTCACTGATGATTCGGTCAAAGACCTGGTTAAATTGCAGCACGGCGAAGTTGAGGCGATAAGCGAAATCAGTGAGTCAATTCACACCTTGCGTAATGAGATGGCAGCAGAGGGCTATACACCTGACAAAGATGATTATGAAGAACTCATCGAGTTGTTACAAAAGCACACTCGTAACGGCAAAAAACTGAAAACCAACTTTGATAAAATGCAAAGAAAGCTCGACCAAATAGCCGAACGCGAAAACAGCGTCAAAGAGCCCCCTGCACCTGACGACTACATGACAAAAATCACCTTAAAGACGGCCATGACGGCGATAGCGGCTAATATGGACGAGCCGGTGCAACAGTTGGAGTTGGATTTGACTGAGGGCAAATTACAGTATCTACAGTTCCAGTCAGAGCAGCCGGATTATCAACAGACGGCTAAGCAAACCATTGATCGCAATACCCTTGAAGCCGAAAAAGTCGCTTTGATGATTGAGCTTGAAACCCTCAAACAGACAGCTGCTGTTGATAGTAAAATCACCGTTGCGATAAACGGGGATTTCGCTGCAACAGACATCGCTAAAGAAGGTAAAGGCAGTAAAGAGGGTAAAAGCAAACCACTGACCATCGGCTTTGATAGTGATGAGGGGATCAATCTTGATGTTGGTCAGCCTTTTGAGTTGCTTTCTGATGAAGATAACCAGTTACTGCAAACCTCACTTGATGAAATGGAGATAAAACTGACCGAGGCACTGGAAAAGGATGTTGGACCCTTGATCCAACAGGTTTTGGGGGTACTGCCGCAAACCATGTTTTTCTTATTGCCGATTTTTGCCTTGTTACTGAAGCTTTTTTACCTGTTTTCTAAGCGCTTTTATATGGAGCACCTAACCGTTGCTTTGCACAGTCACGCCTTTTTGTTTATGGTGTTATTATTGTTGGGACTTTTGGCGACGTTGGAAGAAAAAATAGGGGTTAAGGATGAAACCTTTTATAACATCGTTCAAGTGGGTCAGGTGTTGTTATTGGTTTGGGTGCCTATCTATTTGTTTTTAATGCAAAAGCGGGTGTACAAACAAGGTGTGTTTGCCACCGCACTCAAATTTGGCATGGTGGGCGTGTCCTACATGATGCTTATTATGGTGACTACCGGCGTTGCATTTTTATGGGGGCTGTCAAAGCTTTAACCAACGCCGACAAGTTGAGCTTTAGGCTGTTTCAATTATTGGCTAAAGCTCGCAGTTTGGCTGTTTCACTGACCTTAACCCAGCGAAACAAATAGACAATCACCACCTTAGTAAAAAGGCTGACGGTAGCGAGCAGCATCAATGGCCAACTGTTTTTAAACTCCATGGTCAGGGCAAAGGCGATAGTTGAAATATCCTTCAAACCAATAAACAAATTCATTTTTAGCGCCACCGCCCCGGTGTGACCATGTTTAATGATCACCCTGATTTGATGGGTATAGCCCTGAGCTAAAAATACGGTCACTCCAACAATCATCAAGGCGGTCATTTGCTGATCTAACCCATTGATTTTCTGATTAAATAACAGACCGATAATACCAATCACCAGAGCACTAAGACAAATACTAAAGATACTCAACGAGCGGCGGTTGTGACGATCGCGATAAATTTCCAACAAAATATAAGTCACCATTAGCGCGGCAATCAGGCGCGGCCAGACAATAAAGTGATTAAATGGCTGGATTGAATAACCATGAATAAAAAAAGAACAATAGGCTAAAAAGCTAGCGAAAAATTGATTGATTGAGAGTAAATCAGTCGCGTGTTCAATGGCTGGGTCTTCTTTTCGTCGCCAAATAAACGTCAACTGAGTGAATAGGCCAAATAAACTGACCAGCATCATCAGTGTATTTAATGAACCGGTGATTTGATAAGCACTAAACCCAAACATAATGCGTTCCTTATTAATCTTAAATATGTCGACAATTATACATGAATACTGCCTAAAATCTATATTTAAAATAATAAAACCTATAAATTGTCGACACTTTGTGTTGAGCGTATTTTTACTTAAACTTGGTTTTATCTGTATTTGATTAAATCACAGCCGCTATTTTAATCATCAAGTTTGTTAACATTTTATGCCGTGCCAATTGGCTGATTATCGGCTATTCTTAACACCAACACTCTGTTTGTGCCTTTGTCACAAGGAACTTTATAATGAACACAATTCACGCCACCCGGGTACTTAACGGTTTGTTAATATTAGTCTTTTTTGTCGGGCTAAATGCCCATGCCCGTCCGGCAACACCGGTCAATGTGGTGGCGGCTACGCTCAGCGAGATATTTCCCACTGCTTGGGCTTCGGGTTCGGTTTTTAGTCACAATGATGCCCAAATTGCCGCACAAGTTGACGGACGATTGATCAAAGTCGCCAAGGTTGGTGATAAGGTAAAACAAGGTCAACTGATTGCCCTGATTGATGACACCGACCTGCGGTTGACTTTTAACGAACGTGAATCTGAGGTAGCCAGTGCCCGGTATAACCTGCATTTTTTGAAAAAAGAAGTGGTTCGCCTGCAAAGATTAGCAAAAGAGAATCTGTCTTCACAAAATGAACTGGACAAAACCACCAATGATCGCAACCGGGCTGATGCCGATTTAGCTGGGGCAACAGTGCGTTTAAAACAAGCCCAGCAACAGCTTAAATATACCCGGATAAACGCCCCGTTTAGCGGTGTTGTTACCCGTCGCTTAAGTAATCTCGGTGAAGTGGTCAGCAATGGCACCAAAGTCATCCAACTGGTTGAAACCGATCACCTTGAAATTACCGCACAAGTCCCGCTGACCGTGTATAACTACCTTAAAATAGGTAGCCCACTAGACGTAAAATCGCCTCTTGGTACAGTCAAAGCCAACATTCGTGCGGTGGTACCGGTGGCGGACATTCGTTCGCATTTAATGGAATTACGCCTGACACTCGAAGCATCAGGTTGGCCGGTGGGGTTAAATGTTCGTGTAGCAGTGCCTAACGGCCAATCACAAACACTGTTGGCTGTGCCCAGAGATGCCGTTGTATTACGCCGCGAAGGTAACAGCATTTTTCGCATCAACAGCGAAAACAAAGCGGAGCAACTACCAGTGACTTTAGGGATTGCCTCGGGTTCGTTAATTTCAGTTGTGGGAGACATTAACCCCGGAGATAAGATAGTTATTCGTGGCTCTGAGCGTTTACGTCCGGGTCAGGAAGTGGCAATTAAAGACAACAACGATCAGCTGGTTGTCGTCAAGGAAAGCAACTGATATGAAACTCACTCACCTCTCTTTAGGCAACCCTACGGCTGTGATCGTTGGTATTTTGCTAGTGATCTTATTTGGCCTGATCAGCTTGTTTCGTTTACCCATTCAATTAACCCCTGACGTGAGTCAGCCCAAAATAGTGATCAGCACCAACTGGCGAGCTGCGGCACCAGAAGAAATGGAAGCCGAGATCATCGAACGCCAAGAAGACGTATTAAAAGGTCTGCAAGGCGTCGAAAAAATGCAATCTTCTGCCAGTTCAGGATCAGGTAATATCACCCTTGATTTTCGCACTGGCGTCAACCTTGAGCGGGCTTTAATTGACGTAATGAATGCGCTAAATCAGGTGCCGAGTTATCCACCAGATGCTGATGAGCCGGTGATATCGGTAGGTGGCAACAGCACCTTTACCGCCATTGCTTGGTTTGCCTTAAAACCCCTCGAAGGCAATAAACGGGATATTGCCAGTTATCAAGATTTTGTCGAAGAAAGTGTTCAGCCCAAAATGGAGCGGGTGAACGGTATTTCGCAAACCAACGCCTTTGGTGGTTTGCCCAGCGAGATAAGAGTGACCTTTGACCCTTACAAAGCCGCCAGCTTGGGCATTGATTTACCCAAAGTGGCCGCTAAAGTGGGGGGTAATAATGATGTCTCTGGTGGTTTTAACGATGTAGGACGCCGTAAATACACCTTGCGTTATGCGGGTAAATACCCGGTCGATAAAATTGAAGAAATGATCCTCGACTGGCGTGATGGTAACCCGGTTTTATTACGTGATGTGGCGACAGTTGAAATGCGTTTGCAAGACCGCACCGGTATCTTAACCCTTGACGGTGAACCCGCCATAGCCATGAACGCTCAGGTAGAGCAGGGCGTTAATGTCATGGAAGTGATGGAAGGGTTAAAAGCCAAAATGGCCGAGCTTAACGAAGGCGAGTTAAAGCGAGCCGGATTACACATGATCCAAATGTACGATGAAACCATCTACATTGGCCGCTCAATGGATTTAGTGCGCAGTAATATGTTGCTGGGGATTTTGTTGGCTGTTGCGGTTTTATGGTGGTTTTTACGAAAGTTTCGCGCCACATTAGTGGTGGCGATTGCCATTCCACTATCGCTCACCATTACCTTTATTGCCCTTTATGCCACTGGCAGAACCTTAAATATTATCTCAATGGCCGGTTTAGCCTTTGCCGTGGGAATGGTGCTGGATGCGGCGATAGTGGTGCTCGAAAACATCGTGCGATTACGTGAGAAGGGCATGAAACCTAGCGAAGCGGCACTAGTTGGTACCCAACAAGTGTGGGGCGCATTATTGGCTTCGACCATTACCACTGTAGCTATCTTTTTGCCCATCGCCTTTTTATCTGATGTTGCCGGACAGCTGTTTGCCGACTTGGCGGTAGCAATTGCGGTGGCCGTAGTCGCATCCTTGCTGGTCGCGGTGACCGTGTTGCCAATGGCGGCGACCAAACTGTTACATAAAGTCAGCGAAAATGACCCGCACGCTCACTGGTGGGCGGCAATCACCCGTGGCGTAATGACGTTAACGGGGACGAAGACCCGGCGAATATTTTGGGTCGTGGGATTAATGACCCTATCCATTGGCGGCACTTGGCTAATGATGCCCAAAGCCGATTACTTGCCCAAAGGTAATCAAAACTCCTTTAATGCCTTTATATTGCCACCTCCGGGGATTAGTTATCCGGCGGCACGACAAGAAATGTCAGACGTGATCAATGGCCGCTTAATGCCTTATCTTAAAGGCGAAAAAGCGCCTCATATTCAGCATACCTGGATGGGTTTTTTCGGCAGCTTTGGGTTTATGGGTGGCAGGGGTGAAAATGTTGATGATATTCAAAAAATTGTCGGCGCGATCAACTCCGATATGCTCAGCGGTTTTCCAGATACCATCGCTTTTGCCCAGCAATCAGAAATCTTCGGCAACCTTGGCGGCGGTCGGGTCATTGATATAGATATTCAGGCCAATGACGTTGACGAAATGCTGGCAGCTGCCAGAGTCGGTTTTGGCGTGGTCAGTGAGGCATTACCAGGCTCTAGAGTACGGCCTGTGCCGGGGTTATCGTTATCGGAGCCTGAATTACGGCTTATTCCTGACGAGCGCAAAATCGCCGAAGCGGGCTGGACACGTAAAGACGTCTCGCTAATCTCCCGCACCTTAGGTACTGGTTTATATGTTGGTGACTTCTTTAATGGTCAGCGACGTTTAAACATCGTCTTGCGCACACAAGAGTGGGATACCCCGGAAGAATTGGCCAGCACACCATTTTACACCCCAGAGGCGGGCGTTCAGGCAATTGGCGAATTAACCAACATTATCCGCACCGCCGGACCGAGCCAAATACGTCGGGTAGACCGTCGCCGCACCATCACCTTAAGGGTTACACCGCCAGAGGGTGTATCGTTAGAAGAAGCGGTAAACATTTTAAGAGAAAAGGCCGGACCGGCGATTTTAGCCAAGCTGCCCGAGTCGGGAAACATCACCTACCGAGGCACCGCAGAGGACTTAACCAAAGCCATCACTAACTTGAGCCAGAGCTTTGCTTTGGCGCTGATCATCTTGTATTTATTGATGTCGGCGTTATTCCGCTCATTTAAGGACAGCCTGTTGGTGATCCTGATGATCCCACTAGCAACTGTGGGTGGCGTGGGCTTATTACGCATCACAGACTTGATTATTTTCCAGCCGCTAGACTTATTAACCATGATTGGTTTTATCATTTTACTGGGCCTTGTGGTGAACAACGCCATCTTACTGGTGTACCAAACCCGAGTCGCCGAGCGAGAAGGTAAATCGCGCCGAGACGCAGTAGAAGAATCAGTAAGGCTACGCTTACGCCCCATCTTAATGAGCACATTAACCAGCATCTGCGGCATGTTACCCCTGCTATTAATCCCCGGAGCCGGTGCCGAATTATACCGTGGCATAGCAGCGGTAATAGTTGGTGGAATGTCAGTTAGCACGGTGTTTACGTTGATTTTTTTACCTAGCCTGATGCAGTTTGGTAAGGCTCAAGTTGTGGTTGATGATGATGCGGTTGAGGCTGAATTGGAGCGAGTTGGAGGTTAGGGTTTTCTGTCATTGTGTGTGAGGGGAGCAATCTCGCTTTCCTCATTAATAAGCGTTTATATTAATTCTTGTATTCTTGTGTAGGATTTGACTAACCTCGTGGTGTGTATAACTGCGGCTATATTTCGCTATTATCTGATAGCGCATCCTTGGCACTGAGCTTGAAGCTTTGGAAATATGAAATGACAATACCATCAGATGCGCCATTAATATACCCAAGTGACTTCAAAATGCGGGATTTCAGTGGGCGTTAAAAACGCTTTAGGCAAGGCAAATGAGTGCAGATTTAGTCATTCGATATCAAGGTCATTTAACGCCGCATAAAGCGTTTTTAAACCCACCCGAGGGAGCCTCTGAGCGATTCCACTTCTGTGTTCCACTGACTTGAAAGGGGACGGCCATTCCTGCATC
>JBLHHD010000052.1:0-10603 GCA_047614605.1 Alteromonadaceae bacterium | reverse complement strand
AGCCCCCCCCGCCCCACCCCGGGGGCGGGGGATATAATCAAAATGATAGCCTTGATATCACTTTTAAAAAACCAGTTAATAGTGAACTTAAGGATCATCTTAAGGATTCAGTGGCTGTTTTTAGCTTTTTAAACGAATGATATATCACCACTCATCGATAGTTATCAACCAACGCCTTTTTTATGGCGCGTCATTTTTCATCAAAATAACGCTTAACTGATTGAAAATTAACAACTAAATTCTTGGCACACATCCTGCTTTATCCCTCCTATACGCAAATACGTTCAAAGTTTTGACAAACATCGGGGTTTATCATGAATATTAAAGCCAATGCATTATTCAGTGAGCTACAAGCCGTAGCACAACAAGCCGGCGGTAATATCGGTGGTGTATCCCAGCAGGTTCGAAACACTAGTCAGGTCGATTTTTCCTCAACGCTTAAAAATGCCATTGATAATGTTAATACCATTGCCAAAGCGTCAGGTACTGCCAAAAGAGCCGTTGATATGGGAGATCGCAGCGTATCTATGGCAGAGGCCATGATTGCTTCGCAAAAGGCTGGGGTTGCCTTTGAAGCCACCGTTCAGGTGAGAAACAAGATGCTCGAAGCCTATAAAGACATCATGAGTATGCCGGTTTAAATGCCAGCCTCAACTTAAAGCAGCATTAACCTGAACAACAGTTCATCTTATAAAAAGAGGAAGTTTAAGTGGCCGATTCAAGTCAATCAACAGAAATTGCAGTGTCGGGTAATGATATTGGTGACGATTCTGCGCAGCAAGAACAAAAGTCAGGATTTCTGGGTGGCTTTGGTGGTATTGATGTATTACGTCAGGCCACGTTGATTCTGGCGCTGATCATTTGTATTGGTATCGCGTTTTCTATTATCTTGTGGGCTAAAGAGCCGGACATGCGTCCGCTGGCGGCCAAGTTAGGTGATAAAGAACTGATCGAAACCATGGATTATCTTGACTTGCAACAAGATGTGGTTTACAAGCTTGAAGGTAAAACCATTTTGGTGCCAGAGGAAGATTATAGCCGTATCAAATTAATGATGATGCGTCAGGGATTAGAACAAGGCGGATCTAGCTCAGGCACAGGTGTTGATATCATTATGCAGGATATGGGTTTTGGCGTGAGTCAGCGCATGGAAAGGGCCCGTTTAAAGCTAAGTCTTGAAACGCAAATTGCCCGTGCCCTTGAAGCTCTAAATAACATCCTCAAAGCCAAAGTGTTACTGGCCGTGCCAAAAGAACAAATATTTGCCCGCAAATCTAAAAAACCGTCTGCCACTGTGGTGGTTACAATTAAACGGGGTCGTGTACTTTCTGGTGAAGAAGTTGATTCGGTTGTTGATATAACAGCATCGGCAGTACAAGGCTTAGAGCCTTCAAGAGTTACCGTTACTGATCAGAATGGCCGTTTACTTAATTCCGGTTCACAAGATAGTATGTCTGCACGCTCTCGTAAAGAGTATGAGGTTGAACTCAAACGCGAACAAGAATACATGAACAAAATTGATACTATCTTGATCCCCGTGGTGGGGCTGGGCAATTATACTGCGCAGGTTGATGTGTCAATGGACTTTAGTGTTTCCCAGGAAACCCAAAAAAGTTTTAACCCTGACTTACCGGCGATACGTAGTGAAAGTATTGTTGAGGATAATAATGTCGGCGGGTTGGCTGTTGGTATTCCAGGTGCGTTAACTAACCAGCCACCATTAAATTCGATTATCCCTGAAAAGGCTGGTACCAATAGCTCGAATGGATCAGTATTACCGGGTAGTAGTCACAAAGAAGCGACTCGTAATTATGAACTGGATTCAAGTATTCGCCATAAGACTTCGCAAGTGGGGGTTATTCAGCGCTTGACCGTTTCGGTAGCTCTTGATTATATCGCCCAAGCAGGGCCAGATGGTGCGCCAATTGAAGTTTCGCGTACTGAGGCTGAATTATTAAGTATCCGCCGTTTATTACAAGGTAGTATAGGGTTTGATTTACAACGGGGTGATACGCTTGATGTAGTCGCTATTCCGTTTATTCGTGATGATGTGGTCACCGAGGTTAAGCTACCGTTCTGGGAAACTCCATGGTTCTTCAAAGTGTTCCGTTTGGGTGTTGCTGGGTTAGTGATCATCGTGTTAATTATCTTTGTCATGAGACCGATGTTACGTAAGCTTATCTACCCAGAAGATACACATGATGACTTTTCCGAAGATTCATTCAGCAGTGGTCTGGACCTTGGAGATGACACGCTTGACATGTTAACCAACGACTTTGATGCCGGTGCTGTTGGGTTCTCAATTGATGGTACATTGCAGCTGCCAGATTTACATGGCAACGAAGACTTACTTAAAGCCGTGCGGGCACTGGTTGCCAATGAACCTGAATTGTCTTCTCAGGTGGTTAAAGCTTGGTTGAGCGAAGATGACTAATTTGCCCGAAAATTGAGTCGCGTTGATAGGCTGCCAGGAAACTGGCGGCCTTCTTATTTGTCCATAGCAAATTGGCGAAAATTCATAACGGTGGTGTAAAAAATTCCCCTGCCCTATACTGGTTCAGTGATAATGGCTCAGTAACAATTACCCAGTAATAATGGCCCGGTTCAATGATAATCGTTGTATCAGGTAATCAGACAAGTCAGACAAGTATTAGCGGATAAATTATGGCAGATGATAATAGCAAGACAGCCGGGCTCAGTGAAGAAGATGCCGAGTTGGTGAAAAACTGGCACTTGCCTGATGTTGAAGATGAAACGTCGCCATCGTCCTCGTCCTCGAAAACCAATGCGATGGGGCGATCCGTCGACTGGTACTACAGTCGCCGTATTCAAGAACAACTGGAGGTCGTAGGCGAGGAAGAAATTAAACCGCTGACCGCTGAGGATATTGAATCGATTCGTCAAGCGGCCTACGATGAAGGCATCTTGCAAGGTCACGAAGAAGGGTTTGAAAAAGGCCAACAAGAAGGGCTTGAAAAAGGGTATGGGCAAGGGTTTGAAAAAGGGCTGACCGAGGGTAATGAAAGTGGCTTTGCTCAGGGAGAAGAGGCTGTTGCGGCACAGGTTGTTCGTTGGCAGGTGCTGGTTCAACAACTGAATAGTCCACTGATGCAGTTAAATGAAGTTGTTGAACATCAATTGGTCGAATTAAGTGTCAAACTGGCCGAAGCGGTTATTGGTGTTGAAGTACGAACCAGCGATACGATTATTTTTAATACCCTTAAAGAATGTATTGATGCATTGCCTTTTAATGATTCAAATTGCCAAGTTGGCCTTAACCCCAATGACTTTGCGTTGGTGAGTGAACGTTTTGATGAAGAAGAGTTAGCCGAGCGAGGTTGGCGTCTTAAAGCGGAGCCTGCGATAGAGCAAGGCGGTTGTATCGTTGAAAGCCGTACTTCTGTTATTGACAGGACATTAAAAGAACGTCTTAAAAGTACTCTGGACAGGTTTTTACTCGACAGCGGTATAAAAGATAAAGCGGATGAGTGATAAATAATCATGACCACACAAACTGTGCCTGTGGGCAACCTTTCTCCTGAGACTTTAGCCTCAGAAACATTGGCTGGGGACGCCCTGGCCTTTGAAGAACAAACCTCTGAAGAACAAGCCTCTGAACATCAAGAACAGGCTCCTCACATTCAGGACATTCCACAACCACCAGTCCAACCCCCCTTATCTGAGCGATTACTGCGTTATAATAAACTGATTAAATCATCCAAACCGATGGCCGCCGGGCGTTTGACCCGGGTGGTTGGGCTCACACTTGAAGCCGTCGGATGCCGCGCCCCATTAGGCAGTATGTGTCAGGTCGAAACGCTGGGTGAAAGTATCTCGGCTGAGATTGTTGGCTTTTCGGGTGAAAGTATTTTTTTAATGCCCAGCGAGTCTATTTATGGTGTATTACCAGGAGCCAGAGTGATCCCCCAATCAAGTACTGCTGGCCTGCCAGTGGGTATGGAATTACTCGGACGGGTTATTGACGGTGCGGGCAGACCGCTGGATGGACTTGGACCCATTCACACAGAAGACGAGGCAACCAATAAAGTAGTGCCAATGAATCCGTTAAATCGTCGCCCCATCAAAGAGCCGCTGGATGTGGGGGTTAGAGCGATTAACTCGGTGATCACCGTAGGCCAGGGTCAGCGTATGGGGTTGTTTGCTGGTTCCGGTGTAGGTAAGAGTGTACTGCTTGGCATGATGACCCGTGGGACCACGGCGGATGTTGTGGTCGTAGGGCTCATTGGTGAGCGAGGCAGGGAAGTTAAAGAGTTTATTGAAGAAATTCTCGGTGAAGAGGGGCGAAGACGTTCGGTAGTTGTTGCAGCGCCAGCGGATAATTCGCCCTTGATGCGGCTTAAAGGGTGTGAAACCGCCGCGACCATTGCTGAATACTTTCGTGATCAGGGTTTAAATGTATTGCTATTGCTCGATTCATTGACGCGTTATGCCCAGGCACAGCGTGAGATTGCCCTGGCGGTAGGTGAGCCACCAGCGACCAAAGGATATCCGCCTTCGGTATTTGCCAAATTACCGGCATTGGTTGAAAGGGCAGGTAACGGGGGAGACGGACAAGGTTCAATTACTGCATTTTATACGGTACTGACCGAAGGGGATGATTTACAGGACCCGATTGCTGATGCGGCAAGGGCCATTCTTGATGGTCATATTGTATTATCCAGAACACTGGCTGATTCGGGGCATTATCCGGCAGTTGATATTGAAAAGTCGATCAGCCGGGTTATGCCTAATGTTACCAGTGATGATCACCAGTTGCTGGCCCGCCAGTTAAAGCAACTTTATTCGATTTATCAGCAAAACAAAGACTTGATTTCCATTGGGGCGTATACACAGGGCAGTAACCCCGATATTGATTTAGCTATTGCTTTGATGCCCGTGGTTAATCAGTTTTTAGAACAAGGTATGTCGGATATTATTCATTATGATGAGTGCCTGGCACAATTATCCCAGGTGATTGAACAAGCCCAAGTCCACGTTAATGCACAGGGAGGTTAATAAAACATGGCAATAAAGCAACTCCAAATGGTCGCTAAGCTAGAAAAGGATAAAGAAGATAAACTGGTGCGAGAGTTTCAGCAAGCGCAGCAAAATCTGCAGGAAAACAAGCAAAAGCTCGGAGGTATTGAACAATATCGTACTGAGTATATTCATCAGCTACAAAACAAAGCTAATGATGGCATTAACGTCAATAGTTACAGCCACTATCAAGCGTTTATCAGCAAGCTCGAAGAGGCGATCACGCAGCAAAGTCAAGTGATCCTAACCGCCACTCAGGTGGTCGAACAGCGTAAAACCTTGTGGTTGGAGCAGCAACGCAAAAGAAAAGCGGTTGAAATGCTGGTCGAGAAACACTGGGAGAAACAACGTGAGAAAGAAGGCAGAGCAGAGCAAGCTCTACTTGATGAAATTGCCACGCAAAAATTCTTCCAGTCACGCCGTTAAAGTCAATGAATCCTACCGATAGTTGACTGTAACGCAGTCAATTGACGATCCCAGGTTAAACTGGCCCATATCTTGTATATATGAACCCAAAGCAGCAGATCGCGATTGGAGATTTATATTATGCAAACTGTGTTAAAAATAATGCCAGAGCCGATTGCCGAGGTACCCAGAGATACGAATAAACCCCGCACTGGTGGGCACTCGGGCGGTGACAACGAACGATTTGATAGCGTCTATGAACAACAGCTTCATCAAAATAATCACTCTAAAGATAGCGGTAATCCCCGCACTGACGGCAATGATCCGCAGCAAAGGCGGCAATTAGATGATCAGCGAGCAGCTAATCGTGACGACTACAACAATGTCAGTAGCAAAGATAGTAGCAAAGGTAGTAGCGTTGATAGTAAAGCCGATGCCGCAGCACAAGGTAAAGCAGACAGTGAAGCTGATAGTAAGTTAGCCGCTGCCTCAGCCGATAGTAAGTTAGCCGCTGCCTCAGCCGATAGCGAAAAGCAGACCGCGCAGATGCAGGCAAAGTCGGCTTTTGACCAGCTAGTGGGGGTGATGGAAAAATCTGGTCAGTTACTGCGTCAAACAAATGGCGCGGCGGCTGATGGTAATAAAGGCGCTGAGGGGGGTAATAGTACAGGTCTTAAGCATAACAAGCTGGCGCTAGCGATTGATTCTGTACTGACTGAGCGAGAGCAAAAATTGCCAGAAACAAGCGCCGATGAGGATGCCGTTGGCGAGCTGATTAAGGCCAGCCTTAAAGGTCAGGGCAAGGGTGAGAATGATAACCCAGATATTGTAACCGGGTCGCGCAGAGGTGGATTTAAACCTTCAACGCCTGATGCTACTGGTCGCGCCAACAGCGCAAAACTTGATGCGATCCAAACGCCGGGAATTATCCCTGATCTCAAATTGGCTGAGGGTAGTATTGGTCAAAGTATTGGTCAAAGTAATGGCAAGCCAGTTGATAAACCCGGTTTTGTTGGTATATCACCGGTATTGGCTGAAACTGACGATGATGCACCAGCAACCAAAACTACCAGTCAAAATGGTAAGGTAGTTGGCCAAACATCAGGGATTAATCCAACGTTGATCACACCTGATCAGGCTGGGGCTAATGGTGGGGCAACCCAAACTACCAGTCAAAATGGCAAGGTAGTTGGCCAAACATCAGGGATTAATCCAACGTTGATCACACCTGATCAGGCTGGGGCTAATGGTGGGGCAACCAAAACTACCAGTCAAAATGGCAAGGTAGTTGGCCAAACATCAGGGATTAATCCAACGTTGATCACACCTGATCAGGCTGGGGCTAATGGTGGGGCAACCAAAACTACCAGTCAAAATGGCAAGGTAGTTGGCCAAACATCAAGGATTAATCCAACGTTGATCACACCTGATCAGGCTGGGGGTAATGGTGGGGTAACCAAAACTAAAGATATTTATCAAACACCACCTATTATTGCTCAGTTTAGTGAAGAACTTGCTGCTGATGCTGAACCGTTATCGTCAACAATACAAAAATCGATTGATGGTAACCCAGTCAGGAAACTACAAGGTGATGGTCCGGTTGCTCAGTTGGTATCAAAGAATGTGGTTCACGATCCTCTGGCACCAACCAAAGAGACTCCACCGGATCAAATTGAGATCAAACCTTTTGAGCTGGCCGACGGGGTGAGTAAATCGTTTGGCAAATTATTTGCTGGTCAAGAGTCTCCCCAGCGTTCATCAACGGCACCTTTAAATCACGAACATAAGGCGGGTAAATTATCGACCCAGCAAGGGGGGTTAGCGGGGATGATGCAAAGTGATGAAAAGTCATTAGATAATATTATAGGTACAGTTGAGTCTTCAGGTAAACCGACAAGTCGTATTTTGAATGCCTCTGCTGCGGCTCTGGAGCAGGCACAAGCGCAAAAAGCTAACCCCGAAGGTCAGCTAAATGAAAAACAACTCAGTGACAAAAAGTTACTGGAATCGCTAAGTGCTGAAAATAAACTCAATGAAGAGGTTGGACTTACCGAGGAGCGACCTGCCAAGTTTATGCCCAAAGACATTAACTCGACTTTGCTAAACAAGGGACAGTCGCAATTTACTGCCATCAACAGTACATCACTGACCAATACTCTTAACAGCACTTCAGCCACTGACAATAAAATGACAGGGCCTGATTTGACCAAGCTACAACAAGCCATGACCCCCAATCAGCCAGATTTTTCACAAAATATGAAAGAGCGACTGACTATCATGATGAACAGGGGCGTACAAAGCGCTGATATTCGTCTTGATCCAGCTGAACTGGGACAAATGCAGGTCAAAATGACGGTCGAAAATGATGTTACTTCGGTTAGTTTTACAGTACAAAATAGCCAGGCCAAAGAGGTGCTGGAACAGGCAATGCCCAAATTAAAAGAAATGCTAGCCGAACAAGGACTTGAAATGGGTGAAGGTTCAGTGAATCAAGAAGACCAACAACAGGCATTGAATGACCAGCAACAAAATGAGCAAGGTAGCGAACGTGGACACCCCACGGATGGTCTTGACAGTGATGGACAAATCGAACAAATTAACGCCCAACAAATGAAATTAACTAATGGGGCATTGGGTGGCATCGACTTTTTTGCCTGATCAAGTTAAAAAGTGTCAATAAGAATTGCTATTAAGCCAGTGAGATAGCAATAATACACGAATGGTTAGATAAATTGGGTAGCAGATATGGCTGAGGCAGACAAAGGCAAGGCGAAGGGCAAGGGCAAGGGTAATGAAAAAGAACTCGAAATGGAAGATAATAGTGATACGAAAAAGAAAAAACTGATTATTATCGGTGCTGCTGTTGCTGGTGTTTTGTTACTTGGTGGACTCGGTGGTTACTTTTTGTTTGGCTCTGGTGATTCAGGTGATGTAACCCAAGAGGCGACGCTTAATGACGACGCCAGTAGCAAAGTACCCAAAGTAGAAAAGGTGAATACTGGTGTCAGTGTGGGAAGTGCCCTTTATGTCGCAATGCCAAGACCTTTTGTATTTAATGTCCCCGGCTCAGTAAGAGATCGCTTAGTGCAAATAAAGGTCCAGTTGCTGGTCCGAGGGGATGACAGCGAAGAGCAGGCCAAACGTCATATTCCATTAATCGAAGGGGCATTATTACGCACCTTCACTAGCACCAATGCTGATACCTTGGCAACCACCTCTGGCAAAGAAGCCTTAAAATCAAAATCGTTGCAGGATGTTCAGGCCACTATGGTCGATATTACTGGTAAAAAAATCGTGGAAAGAGTGCTTTTCACCGGTTTTGTCATGCAATAGTTTAATGAATAAAGAATAGACTAATATGGCTGTAAGTGACTTATTATCCCAAGAGGAAATCGATGCTCTGTTACACGGGGTCGATGATGTTGAAGAGGATGAAGATGATGCAAATGGTGATTTTGGCTCCGGTGAAGGGAGCAGAAATACCACCGAATATGATTTTTCTTCCCAGGACAGAATTGTTCGTGGGCGGATGCCGACGCTTGAGATTGTTAATGAGCGTTTTGCCCGACATATGCGGATCAGCTTATTTAATATGATGCGTCGTACCGCAGAGGTATCTATTAACGGCGTACAAATGATCAAGTTTGGCGAATACGTTCACACCCTGTTTGTACCCACCAGCTTAAACATGGTTCGCTTTAGACCCTTAAAGGGTACTGGGTTGCTGACGATGGAAGCAAGGCTGGTGTTTATCCTAGTGGATAACTTCTTTGGCGGTGATGGTCGTTATCATGCCAAGATTGAAGGGCGAGAGTTTACGCCTACCGAGCGGCGGATCATCCAGATGCTGCTCAAACTAATTTTTGAAGATTACAAAGAAGCCTGGGCACCCGTTATGGATGTCTCGTTCGAGTATCTCGATTCGGAAGTTAACCCGGCGATGGCGAATATCGTTAGCCCCACCGAAGTGGTGGTGATCAGTTCGTTTCATATTGAGCTCGATGGCGGCGGTGGTGATTTCCATGTTGTTTTACCTTATTCGATGCTTGAACCCATCAGGGAGCTGCTCGATGCCGGGGTGCAAAATGACAAAGAAGATACCGATATGCGCTGGAGTAAAGCGTTACGTGACGAGATAATGGATGTTAAAGTGGCTTTGTCCACCAAGTTTATAGAAACCGATTTGTTATTGTCCAAGGTAATGGAGCTAAAAGCCGGTGATGTTATCCCCATAGAAATGCCTGAGCATGTGGTGTTGCTGGTTGAAGACTTACCAACCTATCGGGCCAAGCTAGGTCGTTCTCGTGAAAATATCGCCATTAAAATCACTGAAAAAATCAAACGACCAGAATCGGTTAAATCTGAATTACACGTCTTTACCAAAGGTGGTCGCCGGATTGATGATGATCGGGATATTGCCGTGCTTGAGGAGGATTTGGTCCTCGATAACGAAGGTGATAGCGAGTGGCTGTAAGGCTTTTAGTTAAGTTAGGTTGCTCGTTAGGTAATTGGTTAGGTAAAACGTTAGCGTAAATGTGAGAATAAAGAGTGAAAACATATGAGTGATGACCAGGATACGATGGACGAATGGGCAGCAGCCATGGAGGAAGCTGACCAAGGTGCAGATGAGAGTGAAGTTGAAACCGCCGAGCTTGAAGAGTTAAGTGAGGGTAATTCGGCACCTATTAGTATCGAAGAGCGGCGTAAGTTGGATACTATTTTAGATATTCCGGTAACGATTTCAATGGAAGTGGGTCGTAGTTCCATTAGCATCCGTAATCTACTGCAACTTAATCAGGGCTCAGTGGTCGAGCTTGACCGGGTTGCCGGGGAGCCGCTAGATGTAATGATCAACGGCACTTTAATTGCCCATGGCGAGGTGGTTGTGGTAAATGACAAGTTTGGTATCCGTCTAACTGACGTGATCAGCCAAACTGAACGCATCAAAAAACTGCGTTAATCAATCAATTAACCTAATATTAACACGCTATGAGATATTCTGTGAGGTTCACCGTGTGGCGCTACTTGATGACACTTATCGCAATGATGCCACTGTCATCATTTGCCACCGCTAAAACCATACCTTCATCGTCTTCGTATTTATCGGTGATCGCCTCGTTATTTATTGTGATCGCGGCAATGCTGGTCATGGCGATATTTT
>JBLHHD010000051.1:0-10646 GCA_047614605.1 Alteromonadaceae bacterium | reverse complement strand
GAAGGGTTTACCAGCGACGGTATTTGGCCCACTCCCAGGCAAACGACAATGGTTTTGCATCACAGCCTTGATACCTTTCCCCCAGAGGTTAAAAGCGTCTTTATTGAAGAACCCTTTAGAAAGGAGTTTTATGGCCTTGAAGGTCGCCATTATCATTTACTTAAACTGCCGCCACAGCCCGCCCAACCAGTCAATTATTTACTGGGTGAGGTCAGCGAGCAGCTGGTCGTCAGGCCCTTACGAGGCCCAATAATTACCGGCCTGCTAGTCAGTGCTTTACTGTTGACTTTTCTGGCCTGCTTTATTGCCTGGCGGTTGGCTACCCGCACCATTAAACCCTTATCTGATTTGGTGCGTCTGGTGGATGGCGTATCCCCCGAAAATCTACCAAAAAGCTTTGCCCATCACTACCCAAAAGACGAGATTGGCGCACTGGCCGAAACCCTTGAACAGTCAATGCAACGCATCAACGAATTTGTCGAGCGCGAGCAACATTTTACCCGGGATGCCAGTCATGAGCTGCGCACCCCCATCGCGATCATTAAAAATGCCGCCGAATTACTCGAAGCAGACAACCAGCTAAGCGAAAGCACCCGCACATTAACCCAACGTATCAGCCGGGCCACGTTACAAATGGAGCAGACAGTCAACACCCTGTTATCGCTGGCAAGGGAGCAGCCCAATAGTGTCAACCCCCCAGTCAAACTGCTGGGACTGGTCGAAAAAGCCATTATTGAGCAAGCCTATTTGCTCCAAGGCAAACCAGTCGAAGTGATAGTCAACGTAGCATCAGCCACACAAGTAAACTTACCCGTGGGTATAGTGCAGATTTTATTGGCTAACCTGCTTGGCAACGCCTTTGCCTATACTCAAGCCGGTGAGGTCACCATCAGCTACAGTGATGATCAGTTATGCGTAACGGACACCGGGCCGGGTATTGAAGATGACATTAAAGACCAGGTGCTTGATAGTCTGGTTAAAGGCAGCACCAGTCAGGGTTTTGGCATTGGTTTATCCATCGTTAAACGTTTGTGTGAACATCACCAACTAAACCTCACGATAGAAAGTTTGGCGATTGAGCGTCAACCTGATGGCAGTGAAATAAGCGGTGTCCGTATTAAGATTGGGCTTGGCCTTGCTCAGGCCCTTTAAAAACCCACCCTGAGACATAATGTTTATCTATTGGCATCTTTTACTTACAACTTATTAACTTTAATTTAGAGTATCTGCTCCAAAATAAATTCATCACTTTAAATTAACATGAAGTGACTTAGTAACAACAAAAAGGTAATGACAATGCTCAACAAATTCGTGGCAATCAGCTGCCTTTTAATCACCGGTACCGTGGCCATGGCGGCGGATGCCAATGTGATTTATTTGACCCGTCAGGGCGAAAAACAAGCCAGCGGCTCAGATCCCGCTTTAACTGAACAAGGTCAACTAAGGGCGTAAAATATTGCCGTCACCCTAAAACGTGCCAATATCAGCACGAGGTATTCTACCCAATATACCCGCACCCAGCAAACCGCCAAACCACTGAGTGATTTGCTGGCCGTGCCTGTTACGGCTTATGATCCGGGTTCGTTGGCGTTGTCTGCGCTTGCTACGCAACTTTAAGAGCTACGGGTAATACATTGGTGGTAGGTCATTCGAATACGACACCAGAGCGGGTGAGTTTACTGGGCGGTCAACCCACCCCAATCGCAGAAACTGAATTTGATCGGTTATATCAGGTGATCATCGCTGATAGCGGCGAAGTGACTACTGTTTTATTAAGTCAATGCCAGCAGCTTGACAGCGACCTCAGGCAACTCGATTTACGACACGATTGAAGTACCAGCGTGTACGAACACTTTAACCCCGGATCCCAATGAAGGTGAAGTCCAGCTTGCGACTCGCTGGCAACGGCTATTTGCCTCAATAATTGACGGTCTAATGATACCAATTACGGCTCTGACCATATCACGCAATTTAGGGTAACAGTTTTGTTTATGGTAGGAACGACCTCCGCGTCGTGAACTTCGTCGAAAACGCAGCGATTGTGTTGACTTTGTCAACATTTGCGCCGAGACGGCGCTCCTACCATGCGCATCAAAGTGTTACCCTGTTTGATCGGTGCCCCAATTACATTAACTCACTAAGTTATTTTGCTTGTTAAAATGGCCACTGACTGCGTTGTTAATGTTGTATGTAGAGCAACTATATACGGCAATTAACGCCTTGTCATTGACCATTTTCCCTGCCCAAAATTTAGCTCATTGAATTAATGTAACTGGTATTATTTCTATCATTGTCTACCCTATCATTGTCTACCCTATTATTTATTTGACCGTTGGCTTTGCTGTTTTAAACGACCCCCTACCTGTCATAGCCCTTTGCAAGGCGGGGTAGTCACTCTGATATCAACCCTGTTTAGTTTTATGGTTTTTTTACTGCTCAACGGTAAACTGCTACTGACCCAGGGTCAAACAATCGCTAAACGTTTATTAAACATTACAATTGTTGACCTACAGGGTACCAATGCAACAAAAAGCCATTTAATCAAACGTTACGGCCTGTACTTTGGCTTGCAAACAATACCATGTATGGGGTCGATTCTTCATCAGCAGCCACTTTCATGACCAAATCACTCATACCTGAGGTGATCAGAGTATTAAAAGGGTATTTTTTGGTGGGCCTGACATGATGCACATCAACATGCACCGCGTCAGCAACGATCTAATGAAAAACCATCGCGACTTCACCAATGTATTGCTCAATGTGATCAGCGATATCTTCGATGCATTGCTCACCCTGAGCGGATCCCCATTCTTTTTCGCCGTCGGTATAACGATAAATTTTGGCCCCAGACTGTGATACCAGGTTGTTGTCCTTACTCATAAATTGCTCCTGTTGATTGTGATTTGCTTTTACACTAGACATGATCATAAATCCCCCCTATGCTGTTTTGAAGACAAATTCAGGGATAGACAGCCATGGCTGATAACAATAATCACAGCACCAATGACGCCGCCACACTCGATACCCAGCTAGGTACTGGCGGTTTTATCAAACGCCTTGGCGAGGAGGTGCGTCACTCCCCTTCGCCAAAAAGCCTGTCGATCACCGGTTATTGGGGGGCGGGTAAAACCTCGGCGTTGGCTCAGTTGTATTATGAGCTGACCAACCGCGAGCCTGTTGGGTTTAGCACTCAAAAGCACCAAGACAACAGACCAAAACCCACCGATATCACCGGTATTTGGTTTGAAGCCTGGCGTTATCAAAATGAACCCGTGCCTATCGTCGCTTTACTGCACTGCATTAAAAATCACTTTTCGACCACTGACAAATTTATCGACCGCGCCGGTAAGCTGGTTAAGGTGTCGATGCTTGGGGCCTTGTCGGTATTCGATGGAGTGATAAAAACCGCGACGGGTGTTTCGGGTCTCGACAAGTTACAAGCGGTGGGTGAAAAGTTCGAAAAAGACAATTTGCTCACTCGCTTAGCCAGCGATCAAATCAACGATGCGTTAGAGAAGGCCATTAATGTTATCCTCAATGAAGGCGAGCAGAATAGTTATAGTGACAAAAAGAAGCTGGTCATTTTCATCGATGATTTAGACCGCTGCGAACCCAAAGCGGCAGAAAAACTGCTCGAAGGGATCAAACTGTATTTGAATATTGCCAACTGCACGGTGGTGATGGCGATTGACCAAAAGCAAATCGAAGCGATCTTAAGCAAAAAAGTCAAAGACGAACTTGGCGTCGAAGATGGCGGTTTTTATGGTGTCGAATACCTCGAAAAACTGTGTCAAGACACCCATCGTTTACCTATCCCCAATAAGAAGCAGCGCAACGACTTTTTGCTTTGGCAGTTACGTCAGTTATTAACCATCAGTGATTTTGATAACTTTGTTGAATTAGACAGCGTATTAACGACCTTTGATTGTTTGCCTGCCAATCCCCGGCGCTTAAAAATGCTGGCAAACAGAATGAGCAGTATTTACCGGCATACCGCAGGTCAAAAAAACCATTTACTCGAAGCTAACAAATTTAAAGAGAATACCGCCGTCTATGATTTGGCGGTGCTGGTGGTTAGTGTGTTTTCGGTTAGTTATCAGCGTATTTATGAACGGTTAGAAATGTCAGCGGTTTTTATCAATGACATTATCAGTTATTGTGATCCCGCTGATAAAAATTCTCATGACAAACAAGTGTTTGCTGGTTTTATCAAACCCAATAACACCACTGGTGGCAGCACATTACACCCCAGTGCCCTTGAGGTTTTTCGACTGGCGGATATCTTTCCAAAAACCAGTCTAAAAATTAATGATAAACTCGTCGATAATGTACACCTCGGTAAGTTATTGCATCAATTGATTGGCGCCTATAACCAATAACCCTGACTTAACAGTGAAAAGTTTAATATAATCAGCCATGTGTAAATCAACGGGTAAAGCGTAACATCATGACAAAAAAATCAAGCCGTAATAATGCTCAATTTAGACCTTTGCCCGAATTTAAGCCAGTCGATACCAGCGAGTTTGTTGATCTTTATAATTTACGTTTGGGTGATTATTGCCGTAACTTACTGACAACCTTTGGTCGCCTCGAAAATCAAGGCATGGCACTAGACGATGAAGAAGGTGACAGCGGCCCGATACACATTGATAGCCTTTATGTTTTACCTAACGCCAGCAAGCAGCGTTTGCCCCCTGAAATGCTGGCTGAGCAAGAAAAAGAAGGCGAAGAAGACGTTAACCTTGCTTGGCGACCCAGGGGTTGGCAAAACCACCTTGATCCAATGGCTGGTGTGTTCGTTTTGCCACTGGAATGACAATTATGCCAAAAAACAAATTGGCCGTTTTTTTCCGCTGGTATTAACCGCTCGTAAACTTCGCCCCGACATGGCTAGCGAAAAAGTCAGCAATGAAGCCTTTATTGATGCTGTAATGGAAACTCAAGGTGACGAATTGGCGGCTTTGCTGGGCAACCCTAACGCACAAGCATCGCTGCTGCAATTATTAAACAGTGGTCAGGTGCTGCTGTTGGTTGATGGGCTTGATGAAATATCACCAGCCATGGGCCATTGGTTGAGTGAGCAGTTACGACAACTGTTAACCGACTACCCCAAGTCCCGCTTGTTGCTAACCTCTCGTATTGTTGGGTTTGATGCTAATGCGTTTTGGCAAGTAGCGCAACGCAGTGAGCTGCCAGATGAGGTCGATTCAGACAAAATAACCGCTGAACGACAAGACTCACTTAACCAATTGATTCAGTCACAGGGTAATTTCCCCTCAGCATTCTACCTTGCTCCCTTTAGCCCCGCTCAACGGCTACAATTTGCCAAAAACTGGGCAGCCAGTTATATCCCTCATGACAGCGAAAAACGCCAAGCCTTTAGTAGCGAAATAGCCGCAATCAGTCAATACAGTGTGCAACTCAATACCCTCTCGCGAATACCTGTGCTGCTTGGGTTGATCTGTTTTATCCAGTTACGCCGGGGCAAGTTGCCTAATGGCCGGGCAGAATTATACCAGCGTATTGTCGAAACCTATTTGGTGGCAATGGATAAGGCGCGTGCTATTACTAATCAGTTGGGTGATGAATATGACTATCAGGATATTAAAAACTGGTTGGGTAAACTCGCGCTACAAATGCAGGCTGGGCAGTTGGTGCTTGATGGTGTTAAAGAAGCATTGGCTGAACAAGATCAAGATAAACTGGATGATTTACGTCACGAATATCCCGCAATTGGCAAAGAGCGACTATTGCAGTTAAGCGAAAGTCAGTTGAGTGTGTTTTTGCAGTTGCAGCTCAGTGAAGTGGTAGCTTTTGATCAGTTATCACAACATGCCGGGCAAGTGATCACTTACATTAAAAACCGCACTGGGTTTTTAATCCCTCGGGGTCAAATAGGCGGCGAAGAATATTATGGTTTTAGTCACCTGTCATTTTTGGAATATTTTGCCGCTTATGCGATTGCCAATTTGTTGCCCGATCTTGATGGTGAAGCGGCATTTAAACAGTCGTTATTTGCAACGACAGATGAAAGTGCTTGGGGTGAAATTTGGCAGTTGGTGTTTGAAGAGTTGTCTTTAACAGGCAGCTCTCGGCGGATAATTGAAAAGCAGCTGGATGGGGTTTTTGAGGGGGTTGGATTGGTTTTTAGTATGAGCCTAAATCCGGTCCGCCTTCCTGGAGTAATTGTTTTATACTACAAAGTGCTGATGAATCCGGCAGTGAAAATCGCTGGTAATAAACGCTTGAACCGTCAAATTCAGTTGGCTTTGGTTTATCTTCCAAGCCAGTTTATTGGATTTAGCCTATTAACTGGGATGATTAATGAGTTATTTACCACAGCGCAAGAGTTACTGGTGAGTCAATTAGTTGATTGCATTAAGCCTGAGGCTTGCTTGAATCTCAGTGACTTGAGTTTGGATGATTATACTTGGTTAAGCCGTTTGACCAAGCTTTTAACGCTTTATCTTCACAATAGTAATATCAGTGATTTAAGGCCATTGGCGAATTTTACCGAGCTAAGTTCGCTTCATTTGAATCACACCAATATCAGTGATTTAAGGCCATTGGCGAATTTGACCAAGCTTGAGTGGCTTGATTTGAATGGCACAAATATCAGTGATTTAAGGCCATTGGCGAATTTGACCGAGCTAAGTTCGCTTCTTTTGAATCGCTCCAATATCAGTGATTTAAGGCCATTGGCGAATTTAACCGAGCTAAGTTCGCTTGATTTGAATGGCACCAATATCAGTGATTTAAGGCCATTGGCGAATTTGACCGCACTTGAGTTTCTTTATTTGAATGGCACCAATATCAGTGATTTAAGGCCATTGGCGAATTTGACCGCACTTGCGTTTCTTTATTTAGAGAAGACAAATATCAGTGATTTAAACCCTCTTTTGAAGTTAAAGAAACTTAGCGTTTTAGTTTATGACAAAGAAATTGAACCAACGCTTTTAGCGCAATTAAAGCAAAATGGCGTGGATGTGCGTTAGGCGAAGAAAAAGCAATAACCCACCAACCAACTTCGATAAGGGCATGAACTCGCAGGAGGTCAAATCGGCGAGCAACCGCTCCAGGGCATTGGTAGAACAAACAGATGGTGGTAAACTTTCGCTGTTCAGTAGTAAGGGGTTGTACTCTTTTTCACAGGGCAAGCAGCCAGATTTAGTTAGATTACCTTCATTTATACCGGGCACATTGGTGCAGTGGAATATTAAGTTAAAATGAATACAATTGAATTAAAAGTGATTGATTTTTCGTCGCAACCCTACGGCAGGTATCCTGATGACGGTGATAGCTGCGGTGAAAATTATCGTGAGCAGGTGTTAGCCCCTGCGTTACGCAGTCATGACAAAGTACACGTCAATCTCACTGGTTACAACCGTTATGGCCGTTCATTTTTAGATGAGGCTTTTGGCGGTTTAATTCGTGAATCCCATTTTACCGGTGAATAAATCGAGCAAAAATTAACGCATTCGCATGAGTCGCTGCAAAGCCTGCTCAAGGTAATTGATGAGCGCATTGACGCGGCTATACGGGATACTAAGCGTTGAAAATACCCATATTTGGTTTGCACTGGTTGGCTGGGTCTTCTTATTTTACCTGAATAACCGCACCCTCAGGCGCAGTGAGATAGTCAGATTAAAAGAAAACCTGACCAAAGATCTGGTAAACCTGTTCGATTGGTTAAATGAAACCGTAAGCCAGCAGGCGCTTAAGGCATTAGAGCTCGAAGATGAGTTAGCGACAAAAGTATCACTAATTGAATTTCGCGCTCGGCAATTTGAAGATTATGCGAAGCTTGCCTTGTTTGACCCGCCGCTATTGGCCGACATCCGCAGTATTGATACCGCACAATTAATTGATGTAGACACCCTGACCCACACTATTCATCTGCAACAATATGATATTTTGGAGACGATTGAACAATCGTACCATCAGCATTATTTTAAAAAGAATGTCTTTGCCCGGCTGTGGCTTAATAGAAAGCCACAATTAGCCGCTATGGTGTCAATGTTGAGTATATTCGTTTTGGTCTCAGAGTTATGGGGTTTGGCTTTTAATTGAGGTTTTGATTGGCGTTGATTTTGATGGCACGCAACCCGGCAATTACAACTGCCGGATATACATCAGTAGAGCGATTTAAGCGGTGTTATGGTTATTTACCACAGCACTTTTTATATTTTTTACCGCTGCCACATGAGCAAGGGTCATTTCTGTCTGGGGTTTTTTCGAATGTCTGGGTTTTAGGTTTATTCAGTACGCCATCCAGTTCAACAATATTTTCGTCAACATCCGGGTCCACTGTGATCTCAGCAAAAAGATCGTGTTCGGTTAAAATCGCGGCTATCTCTACTTCCCGCTCCTCAGTTTGTACACTTAACGTTAACGGATTGGCCTTGGTACCAAGCTTAATATTACGGTTGGTATTAAAACCATAACGTTCATGATTCTGCCTTGGGTCGATACGGCCTTGGAAAAATAACTTCGACATAAATGCTCCATAGAATTAATAAGGACGACATGATAGCAGCTATTGTCAGCTGACCATAGCTTTGAAAAGCAATGGTTTGGCAAGTAATGCAATCCTTATGCCTTACCTCCTATTATCCCTCCTCTCTCCTTTGTGTCGCAAAAAAGACCCTGGATTATTAGGGGCTAAAATGCCAACCTAAAAATGGATAAATAACAAACGATCACTAAACTTTGCAAACAAGCTAATTTCATTCCATCTCAACAAGATTAGATTTTGGAGAAAGTATGACCATCCGTAACGTACTGTATATTCTATCCTTATCTCATTTATGACGACCGCCAGCCTGGTCGTTGCCCTGATTGAGCTAACCTTGACCCAACCCAACGGCTTTACCTTTACCGCCAAAGCCAGAGGTAATATCAATCACCACTGGGTTTTTCTGATAGCGGCGTGGACGGTTATTTTAAAGAGAGTTCGTACAACAACCCGTTTTTGATAGCAACGCCGAGGGGTCTGTGTCGGCCAAAGATCTGGCTATTATCTTAATTGCCGCTGGTTATGAACGTTCCTTCGGCGGTAACGCCGCTTTATCGCCTAGAGAGGCAATTGATTAGATTGAGAAACACAACGATAACACCTTGTATATATTGAAAATTATTGCTGTTGGAGCCAATTAAATGTGGTTAAATCCCTATTGATGTCCACTTCAACCTAGTGCCATTATTCTTTTAAGAATAGAGCCACAGACTAGGGCAGGACGCCTGTAGGTTCGATTCTGCAGGAGCAATCATCCAGGCACAGAGGACACGGAGAAGCGCAAAAGCCAAAAATAAAAAAAACCATTTGAACCCAGAAACGATAAATATTTCTTATATAGGTTTTTTTCCTCTGTGGTCAAAATGCTTTTTATTTTGGGTTTATTTATTTTGTTCCTTAATCAAGTTGTTCAGTGCTCTAGCAATTGTACGAAGCTCTGCTTATTCGCCAAGCCAAATAAACCGGGCCGCTTTAATGATTTGATCCAGCTCGGTTTGACTTATTTTACCCGCCGCCAAATCAGCTTGTGCAGCCCATCCGATCATCATGTACTCAAGTTCAATGGCAGCCAGAATATAACCTAATTGTTGTTCTTTAATATCACCGGCATGAAAATGGGCCATTGCCCGCTTTTTGTTCCAGAGTTTATTGCCGTCAGGCGGCTGGGGTAGTGTGAAATCAAGCGCAAGCAGCGACTTATCCGAAATGGTATGACCCTTTTCAATCGACTCTTTAGCGCATTGGTATAACGCATAATCAATGGAGTCTTCAAGACCATCAAAGTGCCAATCATAACCGGCTATGCACTCTCCAACGATTTTACCGTCTTGATCCATAATATCCAGACGTCCACCAGCACAACCGCTAAGCAGTATCGCAATGGCCAAGTAAAGTTTAATTTTCATTGGTTTTCCTCTGACCGAGTGATCGCACAAAAAGCGTTGAGGCCGTATAATACCAAATCCAATAAATAACTGATCATTTTTCTGTGATCCTACATTTCGGTTAAAAGAAGCAACCAATAATGAAAAAATCTGATAAGAAATTAGAAAATACCCTACTCAAAGCCTTAAGCGAAGTGTGCGAACAGGCACTGGATGAGATTGACGGGTTTAAGTGGCTCACCCATCGGGTCAGCTACAGTAACTTTCCCGCCAGTTTACTGATCAGCTGTAATTTTCAAAGCAAAGATGACTATTTAACGGCACAGCTAACAGAAGCCGATGAGGCGTTACGTCGTTTGATCCAACATAAATTAGGTCAACAGGGTATCCCGGTTAAAGACTCCCAGGTAGGTTTTGGCCGTTTGACATAAATCATTCTTTTTCTTCATTACCTACATAGCGTAGCTTGTGCTATATTGTTTAAATAATCAGTATTTCTTGAGGTGTCGAAAATGTGCAAAAACAGCGTGCAGTTTCAAAAAGGGTATAGCTTGCCAGCGCTATTTGATGAATATGGTACAGCTGAACAATGTGCATCCCTACCGAATATTGGTCGTCAAAATACCGCCAAGCCTATCAGTGCTGCCAGTGTCACCATCAAGTCACGTTGACGAGCGGCACTATATTTGCCGATACCAAGCTGCCCTTACAAACTTGGTTTTTAGCCATCCATTTGGTACTCAGTC